>CAZNRF010000473.1:0-2624 GCA_964575075.1 uncultured Spirochaeta sp.
GGCATCCAGGATGAGTTCGGCGAAGTGGGAACGCAGGAATACCTGCAGAAACGCTTCGGCCTCACCGCTGACAACCTGGTGAGCGAAGCACAGAAACTGATGGCCAAGAAGGCCAAGAATCCGCAGCCGGTGGGCGCCTGACGCACCAACACACAAGGAGAACAACTATGGCAACTAAAGAAACGATAGCGATTGTAAGCGACAAATCGGGCTTCCCCCTGAAGGACGCGGTCACCGAATACCTCAAGAGCCGCGACGACGTGGAAGTCCTGGACTTCGGCCTGTATTCCGCCGACGAGAATGAGCCGTACCCCGTGCAGGCGCCGAAAGTAGCGAAAGCGATTCAGGAGGGCCGCGCCCACCGGGGTGTGGCGATCTGCGGCACCGGCCAGGGCATGGGGATCGTGTGCAACAAGTACAAGGGCGTCTACGCCGTAGTGGCGGACACCGTCTTCGCCGCGAGCAAAGGTCGTATTATCAACAACGCCAACGTGGTAACGATGGGCGGCTGGATCACCGCGCCCAAGCTCGGCGTGGATATCGGCGCCCACTGGCTGGACCTGGCGTTCACCGAAACGATGGAAGAGCGCGCCGAATGGCTCCAAAACGCCTACGGCATGGTGCAGAAGATCGAAGAGGAGAACTTCAGCTGATGGCCGGTTCGGAAGATACCGATGCCGCCCTGGTGGCGGCGTATGTGGAGCGCGCCCGGGCCGCCCAGGCGCAGGTAGCGGATTACAGCCAGAAAGAGATCGATGACCTCTGCCTCTCGGTGGGATGGGAAGTCTACAACGACAAGAACATCGCCAAACTGGCGGAGCTCGCGGTGGCAGCCACCGACATGGGCAACGTCCCCGACAAGATCACCAAACACAAAGTAAAGGTGATGGGCGTGCTCCGCGACCTACAAACCGCCAAGACCGTCGGCCTCATCGAACGGGACGAGGCGAAGGGCATCTCCAAGTACGCCAAACCGGTGGGCGTGGTGGGGGCTCTGCTGCCGGTGACCAACCCCACCGCCACCCCCGCCAGCAACGGCCTGGGTATCCTCAAAGGACGCAACGCCGTGATCTTCGCGCCGCACCCCCGGGGCGCCGCCGCGAGCAAACTCGCGGTGGAATACATGCGGCAGGGCCTCCGGCGCGTCGGCGCCCCGGAAGACCTCGTGCAAATGATTGAGGAACCCTCCATCCCCAAGACCAACCATCTCATGCAGCAGGTGGACCTGGTGGTGGCCACCGGCGGCGGCGCCATGGTACAAGCCGCCTACTCCAGCGGAACCCCCGCCTACGGCGTGGGCCCCGGCAACAGCGTACAGATCATCGCCGAGGACGCCGACATCGCCGACGCGGTCAAAAAGATCGCCCTGAGCAAGGCGTTCGACCACGCCACGAGCTGCTCCAGCGAAAACAGCGTCATCATTCACGACTCCCTGTACGACGAGGCCCTCGCGCTCTTCGAAACCGACGACAAGAAAAGCTACATCGTCCGCGGCGCCGAGCGCCAAAAACTCGAAGCGTGGATGTGGCGGCCCAACAAAAAGGGCAAGATCGCCCTCAATCCGGAAATCGTCGCCCGCAGCGCCGTCAGGATCGCCGGCGACGCGGGCCTCACCGTACCGGAGGACACCAAGATCCTCCTGGTGGAGGGAACGCTCCCCATCGAGGAAGACCACTTCGCCGATGAGAAGCTCTCGCCGGTACTCACCGTGTACAAGTACTCACAGTTCGAGGACGCGGTAGAGATCCTCACCCACCTCACCGACAACGCCGGCACCGGCCACTCCTGCGGCATCCACACCTGGAAACAGGAGTACATCCAGGCGCTGGGCGAGCGCATGCGCACCAGCCGCATCATGGTTCGCCAACCCCAGGCCCCGGCCAACGGCGGCAATTTCTTCAACGGCATGCCCAGCACCGTCACCCTGGGGTGCGGCACCTGGGGCGGCAACATCACCACGGAGAACATCCACTGGAAGCACTTCATTAACGTCACCTGGGTGAGCGAGCCGATCGAAGGGCGCGCCCCCACCGACGATGAAATGTGGGGCGATTTCCGCAGCCGGTACCCGCTGGACTGAGCGGGCGCAAGGAGCAATCGTGAAACTGTTCGAATATCAAGGCAAAGAGCGCTTTCGGGCGGCGGGGATTCCCCTTCCCGCCTCGCGGTTGGTTCGGGTAATCGAACCCGATGGGTCACCGGTGCCCGGCGGCTCCTCGGGGGCGGCCGACACCGTGCGAGAGGCGGCGAAGGCGCTCGCCGGCGAGACCGGCGCCACCAAGGTAGTGGTTAAGGCGCAACTGGACATGGGCGGCCGCGGTAAGGCGGGGCTCATCAAGGTGGTGCCCCCGGCTGAGGCCGGTGAGGCCGCCCGCGAGATCCTCGGCATGGGCTACTCCATCCCGGCGCTCCTCGTGGAGGCGGCGGTGGACATAGACCGCGAGCTCTACCTCTCCATTTCCGCCGAACCGGAGCGCGCGCGCTACGTGATCCTCGCCAGCGCCGAGGGCGGCGTGGAGATCGAGGAGCTCGCCAAGGAGCGCCCGGAGGCGATCAAGCGCGTCTACGTGGATCCCTTCCGCCGGCTGCAGCCCTTTCAGGCGCGGGGCCTCGCCTACGACCTG
>CAZNRF010000474.1:0-2619 GCA_964575075.1 uncultured Spirochaeta sp.
CCGGCCGTGCACCCGGCAAGGGATACCACCACGAGCCCCCCAACGACCACCATACAACGGAGCGATTTCATCTCATAAATTATATGCCCGCCCCCATCACCGCGCCAGCTCCTGTCGCTCAAAGCCGGCACCACGCCGCTATCGTGCGCACGCAGCACATCGTCGGACATGGAAATATGATGCCATATATGCTACCATATTATGGTGATTGTCACTCTCGACACGAACGTGATTATCCAAGCTTTTCACAGCCGGCGTGGCGCGTCTCATCAGATCTTGCGTCTCATTCGGGACGGCGTCCTTACGATGGCGCTTTCCGTTCCCGTCTTTCAAGAGTATCGGGAGGTGATGTCTCGAGATGAAAAGAAGGTACTTCTTGAGCTTGGACAGGAAGAGATAGATATCATCCTTGAGTTTATCGTTGCCGTGGCGAAGCCAACTGCTATTACGTATCGATGGCGGCCTAACCTCAGGGATGAGGCCGACAACATGTTTGTGGAGCTGGCTCGCGCCAGTTCGAGTCGCTATCTTGTGACGCAGAACATCCGCGACTTTCTGCGAGACGCCGACCTAAAGAATGACGACCAGGACATAGTCACGCCGGCGGATTTTATTTCGCGTTGGAGGAATTATCATGGCACAGAAGAACACCCTTACGATCCGCGTTCCAGAAGAACTGAAAGAGAGGATTGAAACGCTCGCCGCCCAGCAGGGGATCTCCATCAATCAATTTGCAATGTATGCGTTTACCAAGGAAATCGGTGAGCACGAGACAACCACGACACTCCGCAGCATGAGCTCTCGCACAGATAAAAAAACTCTGTTCAGGAAAGTCGACGAAATCCTTGACAACGTTCCCGACCGCGAAGTTCCCGATTGGGATCGCAGCGAGTGACCCCGCGGACTGCCGGCTCAGGTAAACCGAATGCGCCGGCCCGACCACGTTTAGAACGACAAACAAGCGGCACTATGGCGTGGAAATTTGCCAAATGCCATCATGAGTGATAAACTGATGGCATGCACAGCACGTTGATTCGCGCACAAATCCAGTTTTCTCCGGAGCAGCTTTCGCGGATCCGCGATCTGGCGGGCGCGGCGGGGGTGTCCGTAGCCGAAGTGGTACGGCGATCGGTTGACTACTACATCGAACAGCACGCGGCAACGGACGGTGCCCGTGCGGCGCGGTTGCACGCGGCGGAGGTGGCCGGACGGTATGGATCCGGCCGGGATGATGTGTCGGAGGGCCACGATGACGCGCTGGCGGAGGCGTTCGGCCCGTGATGGTGTTTGTCGATACATCAGCGTTGTATGCGGTGTTTGATCGGGATGACCGGAACCACACCGTCGCCGCGGACCGCTGGCGGTCGCTCCTCGATTCCGATGTTCGGCTGGTTACGCACAACTACGTTGTCCTCGAGCTCACCGCACTCCTCCGGAGTCGTCTCGGCCTCAACGCCGTTCGGGATCTGACGGTGGAGGTGCTCCCCGTGCTCACGGTCCAGTGGGTCTCGGAGACGATCCACGCCCAAGGAATGCACGCGCTGCTTGCCGCGGGCCGGCGCAAACTAAGCCTGACCGACTGCGTGAGTTTCGAGATCATGCGCCGCAACGGATGTACCACGGCCTTTGTCTTCGATCCCCACTTCGCGGAACGCGGGTTTACCCCCTTCTCGCCGGCCGCGAGTTCGCCCTCGATCACGCCCCCTTCTTCCCGTGACCCAGCGCCACCGGAAGCACCGTGAGATCGGAGTTCTCGACACCCTGAGGCAGGAAGCCGGAAGCGGGTCCTTCTCGAGCGCGACGGCACGCCCATCGATGACATGGACATCGCGATCGCAACAGTAACGATGCAGTAACCCTACAGTAAAAATGCAGTAACGATGCAGTAACGCCCCGCCCGATCCCTCCAGAAAAGGTCCTTGTCGTAGTACTGCCACCCCTGGAGTGTGTGCAATCTGGCGAAGAGAGCGCTTCATATCTTGCACCAGCTTGCGCCGCAATGTATTATATGAACATGAAGCTCACAATTTCTCCAAAAAAATTCGTTATATTGGTTATGGTTCTTCTCCTTGCGCTCGTTCTCGCTGGTTGCGACAGCCTGGTTGGAAGTGATGATGACGATCCCTCTCCGGCGCCGACTACATATGAGACACCGCCTGATATCACTGTTTCCATTCGGTACGTCGTCGAGATGGTGGAGGACGCTGACCCTGAAGCTGTGGTTCCTGACGATATAACTCTTTCCTATAGCACACTTGATGGGGGTGCTTTTACGGGGTCTCGATCTTTCCCGGTCTCGGTAACCGAAACAGGGTCGCTGTCATACGGTGGTGGGTTCCTTGCCACTCTTTCAGTTCTTTCTAGCTTCAACGATGAAGACCTTGATTTTTCCGCTATCCAGGGCCGGATTGAATACAAAGGGCCGGAGGATGATGATTACCAGTCAATGACATCCTCTACCGGGCATGATGGGCTGATTGATCTCAACTACACCGTTCGGCACGAAGAATTCTAAAGGAGTTTCCATGTTATTTACTCAGCGTCTCATTATTGCACTGACTGTTGTTGGTATTTCTTTCCTTGCGGGCTGCGACCTTCTCGGCCCGGAAGATGAGGACG
>CAZNRF010000475.1:0-2616 GCA_964575075.1 uncultured Spirochaeta sp.
GCCGGCGGCGACCCGACGGCGACCCGACGGCGACCCGACGGCGACCCGGCGGCGACGCGACGGCGACGCGACGGCCACCCGGCGGCGACCCGACGGCGACCCGGCGGCGACCCGGCGGCGACCCGGCGGCCACCGTGACCATCTCGGCCCGAGGTAGCCGGAAGCTCTTTAGGCGGCGTATCCTCATAGTCGTGGGGTATCTTCTCCTTTCAATCCTGCCGCTCTTTCTTGTCGGCTGTGGCCCCCAGGCGCGCTACGAGGATGTCTCTGATGTCGCACTTCCCCAGGGCGCCCTCGGCGGTTTCAGCACGGATGCTCGGGCCGCGGACATCGATGGTGACGGTGATCTCGATCTGGTTGTCGCCCGGGAGTACAGCACGAACCTCCTGCTTATCAACGACGGCAGCGGCCGGTTTACCGATGAGAGCAACCGAATGCCGAGAGCTTCCCGGGACAGCCGGGAGATCGCGGTCGGAGACTTCGACGGGGACGGCGACCTCGATATCGTGGTGGCAAGCGAGCACGACCAGGTCAACGAGTACTATCGAAACCGCGGAGATGGGACCTTCGAAAACGCGTCGAACCTTCTGCCGGTTGCCGGCAGGTCAAACGCGGTGATCGCCGTCGACGTAAACCAGGACGGTCTTCCGGACCTTGTTTTTGGAAACAACGGTCGGAACTTTCTGCTCATCTCCCGCGGCGAGGAGGGGTTTCGCGACGCGACGGCGGAGTGGCTCCCGGAGCGGGAGGATGCGACTCAGGATGTGGCTGCAGGGGATGTGGACGGTGACGGCGACCTCGACCTCGTCTTTGCCAACGAGGATGGAAACCGCCTCCTGATTAACAGCGGTGACCGGTTCGTCGATGAGACCGACACGCGGCTTCCGCCGGGACCGCAGCCCGAGGAGACCAGGGGGGCGGATTTCGGCGACGTGGATGGTGACGGCGACCTGGATCTCCTGTTTGCCAATGTCCGCGCCCTTGTTCCCGGGGCGGCGAGGCAGAATCGGCTCCTCATTAACGATGGCACCGGGCGGTTCACCGATGAGACTGACGACCGGCTGCCTGCGGATAATAGCAACGCCTTTGACGGAGACCTTGTTGATCTCGACGCAGACGGGGACCTCGACATTATCCTCGCCCAGGCAGAGCAGGGGTGGCGGGCTCCGGCGCCCTACGCCGTCTGGGAGAACGACGGATCCGGTAGTTTTACAGAAGGGACGCAACGGTTTCTGCCTGCGGGGGCGCAAGGCCCGGGCTTCGATGTTGAGGCGTTTGATGCCGACGATGACGGCGTCGTCGAGCTCTACCTCGCCAACCGGGGTGTTGTGCCGGATATGCTGTTGCGGCGGTTCGACTGAGAGGGACACCACGGTTGAGAACAGCTACCGGAGCTTCACGAAAAACTCACTGGTCCCGATGCCCCGGGGGGCGGTAGCTTTACTCCTCGAGAGGAGGTGGCTATGTGGCGACTCGCAGTCTCGCTCGCACTATTGGCACTCCTGGTGCCGACGCTTTCTGCCCAGGAGGGTAGGGGGCGAAGCGCGCCGTGTGAGGTCCCGAGGAACTACCTCGAGGCTCTCGGAGAGAACCAACGCACGCTTCTCGGCATTGTCTATATGGCAAACTCCGCCGAGTCTGCTCTCGACGGCAGGGAGGGGGGAATCGCCTATTACAATATGCTCGCCTCCACACGGCGCTATCACCTCGACCTCCACAACGGTCTGAACTCCTGCGCCCAGGAGCTCAATCTCGCTACCATCAATACCCTCTCCGCCGCGGCGGATATGGTGGTTATGGTCATCGCCCGGAGGCAGGAGCCGGAAAGCGGTTGGGCCGCCGTCAGAGCCGCGGCGGCGGTGGACGAGCTCAACGACGCCTTTAACGAGTTGCTCGCTCGCACCGAGCGGACCGTGTTGGTGGTGCGGTAGAAAGGGGTGGTTGTATCCTTAATGGGATCGGATACTTGACAACTCGGTGATTCTGTCCTAACCTCAGAGTCGCTAATGGTTTTCGTGACTGCGTCTCTGCTCTTCCTTCCGTTACTGGGACTCCAAGACAGACTGCATCTCGGACCGTGGTAATTTTATTAAGTCTGCCCAGTGCAGAAGGAGAAACAAGAATGGGTAACAAGCTCTACGTTGGTAACCTCAGCTACCAGACTCAGGAGTTCGACCTCCGGGATCACTTTGCAAACTACGGCGAAGTTGTATCGGCAAACATCGTCACCGATCGTGACACCGGCCGCTCCCGGGGATTTGGCTTCGTTGAGATGGCAACGCAGGATGAGGCAACTGCCGCGCAGAACGCCCTCGACGGCCAGGAGCTCGACGGTCGGCAGCTTCGTGTAAACGAGGCAAAGCCGCGTAACGACAGCCGCGGCGGTGACCGCTGGTAGTCGAGTCGTCGCCGACGATATAGACCGTTAACAAAAAGGGTGGGCCCGAGGGTCCGCCCTTTTTTTTGTCCCCTCGCGACAGTCGCTCTGGGACGGGGAACTTGTCTCGCAAACGGGCGCTCTTCCATGGTTCGAGGTTGGATCACACGCGACGATAGCTTTATTTACTGTCCTCCACCCTGGGGATACCTCCTCCTTAGCTGAAGCAAAAGGCCCGC
>CAZNRF010000476.1:0-2610 GCA_964575075.1 uncultured Spirochaeta sp.
AGGCTATCTCGCACGCATCACTCTAAATACATGTTATCTCGATATTTACAACGAACTTCGATTGCCACAAGAAATTACTTCTGTTACAGTACTGATAATCAGTTGTTTCATAACAATTCGTATTTCAAACTTTTGGAGGGAACATGAAGGAAAAATTTCTCACCGGTCGCGTTGCGATGGTCACCGGTGGTGCGTCTGGAATGGGACGGGCCATGGCTTTGGCGTTTGCGGAAGCAGGTGCCGACGTGGGTATTGGATCACTCCTGCAGCAGAGCACATCAAAGAAGGCCGACGGCGAACTGGTCAACCGCCCCGGACGGGAGGAGTTAGACCGCACCAAGGGCGAAATTGAGGCCTTTGGCGTGAAATGTGTCGCGGTGGACCTCGACGTGTGCGATGTGGAGAGCGTGAAAAACTTCCACAACACGGTGGTAGATACCCTCGGTCCGGTGGATATCCTCGCCAACGCCGCGGGTATTACGGCGGAGCACCTCACGGTGGATCATCCCGAAGCGTTGTGGCTCAAAGTGATGGATGTGAATACCAACGGCACCTTTCGCGCCACCCGGGAAGTATTGCCCGGTATGATTGAGCGCGGGTGGGGACGGATCGTGAATATCGCCTCCACCGCCGCCAGCGTGGGAGCCCCCACGTCCGCCGCGTACTGCGCCAGCAAGGCTGCCGTCGTGGGTTTCACCAAAGCCGTTGCCCAGGAAGGCGCCCCGGCGATGGTCACCGCCAATACGATCAGCCCCGGCTGGGTTGAGACGACCTTTGGTCGGGAGTGGCTCACCGATATCGCCGAAAAGCAGATGCACAAGAAGGGCGATGAGTTTATCGACGAGCAAAAAGCGGAGAACCCGCAGAAGCGACTGATCCAGCCGAAAGAGATCGGCGCCATGGCAGCTCACCTGTGCCGCGAGGAAGCGGTGGGCATCACCGGTCAGGACATTACGATCTCCGCCGGATCACTGTGGTAAAGGAGGCTCTCTTGGAGAAATATCTGAAACCTGGAGAAATGAAAAAGATGTACATCGACGGCGCGTGGGTGACCGCCGCCGCCGGTAAAACCCGGGATATTATCTATCCCTACGATCAGCGGCAGATCGCCACCGTTACCGACGGGGACGCCACTGATGCCACCACGGCGATTGCCGCCGCGCGGAAGGCGTTTGATGAGGGGCCGTGGCCCCGTACTCCCGCCGCCGAACGGGGCCGTCTGGTGCGCCGATTGGCGGATCTGATCGAGCGTGACGCCGAGGAGCTGGCGGCCCTGGAAAGCTGGGACACCGCCAAGACGATGGAAGAAAGCCGCACGGACATGCAAGATATCGCCGGCATCTTCCACTACTTCGCGGAGCTTGCCGACAAAGATGGCGGTGAGGTGATCGCCTCGCCCATCGCCAACACCACCAGCCGCGTGGTACGGGAACCGGTGGGAGTCTGCGGACAGATCTCTCCGTGGAACTATCCGCTGCTGCAGGCGTCATGGAAGATGGCGCCGGCTCTGGCCGCCGGAAACACGATCGTCATGAAGCCCAGCGAGGATACTCCCCTCACCACGATCAAGGTTACGGAGCTTGCCGAAGAGGCGGGATTCCCGCCGGGGGTGGTTAACCTGGTGCTCGGGCCGGGACCCACGGTGGGTCACAAGCTGGCGGTGAGTACCGACGTCGACCTGATCAGCTTCACCGGCGGCATCGAAACGGGGCGCTCCATCATGCAGGCGGCCACCTCCAACATGAAGAAGATCGCCTTTGAGCTCGGCGGCAAGAATCCCAACATCTTCTTCGAAGATGTGGATATGGAGCTGGCGATAGACTACGCCCTGAACGGGGTGTTCTTCCACGCCGGTCAGGTGTGTAGCGCCGGGGCACGACTGATCGTCCATGAGTCGATTCATGATGAACTGGTGAAGGGGATCGTGGCGCGGGCCAAGAAGATCAAGCTCGGGGACGCCTTTGATCCTACCACCGAGATGGGCCCGCTTATCTCGGAGAAACACCGCAGCAAAGTGGAAGGCTACGTGGCCTTGGCTCAGGAAGAGGGCGCCACGCTGGCCCTGGGAGGATCCCGGCCGACGGAAGCGGAGTTTTCCAAAGGGTTTTTCTACCTGCCCACGGTGTTCACCAACTGCCGCACCGAGATGCGGGTGGTGCAGGAAGAGGTCTTCGGTCCCGTATTGACGGTGGAAACGTTTACCGACGAGGCGGACGCGATACGTCTGGCAAATGACTCCACCTACGGCCTCTCCGGGGCGGTCTGGTCTCAGGATCAGAATCGTGCCGAGCGGGTTGCGGCGGCACTGCGAATGGGCACCGTCTGGATCAACGACTTCAACGTGTACTTTGCCCAGGCGCCCTGGGGCGGGTACAAGCAGTCCGGTATCGGCCGCGAGCTCGGTAAACCGGGGCCCGAGGAGTATACCGCGACCAAGCACATCTACCAGAACCACGCCACCGAGCCGCTCAAGGGGTTCGGAGCCGGCACGTAGGCGGGAACTCGACGATCCGCAAGGGCTTGGCCGTGTCGGCCGGGGCCGGGAGCCCCCGGCTCGCCTCCCGCCGCCGGTCCCCGTCGTACGGGTCCGCGTTGAGGTCCCCGAGCAGC
>CAZNRF010000477.1:0-1419 GCA_964575075.1 uncultured Spirochaeta sp.
GGGGCTTGATGCAGTGGCAGGGCGGTGTCTACACCGCGTGGGAGCACGCCGTTACGGCCCAGGGTGTCGAGGCGGAGGGCTCCATTGGAACCATATGGCGTACCACAATTCTGGATCCGAACATCGCCGGGTTAAAGAACCTCCACTGGGCGTACGGGAACTCGAGCTCGCCGCCGCGCACGGAGATCGATGGGGACATGTGGGTGTGGATGGAAGAGCAGTACCGCGACTGGGCGCGGCGCCAGATGGGTCCGAATGTCGCCGATCGGGTAGCGGCCATACTCGCCGAGTACGCCGGCGAGGTGCCGACGCCGACCGGGTGGACCGATGGGGCTCCGCGGCAGTCCTTCCGAACGCGACACCCTGGCTGCGATGACCGAGCTTGCGCGGCTGTACGTCCGACGTCGAGAGGAGAATGGATGAAGTGCCCGGGTTCTCCCGTTGTACAACTCGTGATCCTGCTGGTAATCTTAAGCACACTGGCGATCGGTTGTGCCATGGTAGCATCCGAGCCGGGTGGCCGCGCCCTGGCTCGCGAGTCTACCTGGTAACCGTGGGAGTGGAACGGATACGAGAGATTCCCATCCCTCTACTCTGCGGCGGAACCGGAGGGCTATCTGAGTGACGAGCAGATGGCGAAGATCAACCGGTTCAGTCCGGCAATTTTTGAGTTCCGCATGGGGCAGTTTGTTGAGGAAACCACAACCGGTCTCCGGGCCGAAGGCGACCTCGCCGCTTTCATGGATGAGCAGGTGTGTCGGTTCAAGACTGCCCACCCGGAAGGACCTCCAATGCTCGTGTACCGCAGCGGTATGTGGGCGGGATCGATGTACGCCGCGCAGTGGGACGCGCTTCAGAATCAGTCCCTGTTCCTCCAGGACGCACGGCAGTGCGCGGGTTTCATCGATTATCCCCGGGATGTCGACGAGTCGGGAGAAACGACGGGATTTAGCTACTGTCGGTGGGACTTCCGCAATGCCGAAGCGCGGAGAGTCTTCGCGGATATCATGGCGCCGGAGAACATCGCCAGCGCCGACGGTGTGTTTTTTCACAACGCGATGAGTGTCGCCTGCGATGAAGCCCAACATCTGAGCCGGATGACTCGGGAGGAGCGCGCGGCGTTCCTCGATGCACAGTTGGCCGGCTACGCCGAGGTGTTCTTGCGCCTCGTTGAGCGCAATCAGTATCCCATCCTGTCTACCACGGTGGGGTCTCCGATATCGGGGCGCAGGTTCCCTGGGAGGACGACTGCCCCGCCGGCGAAGAGGCGGTGCTTGCGGCGTTCGACGGTATCCCCTTTGCCCGGAATCAGGAGTTCTGGATGTGGAACCTCGGTGAGATCACCGCCCGGCAGATCCGGAACACGATCCGAGAGACCGGGAACGGAATCCCGGTGATCGTGCACATGGGCTACTTCTC
>CAZNRF010000477.1:1429-2607 GCA_964575075.1 uncultured Spirochaeta sp.
GCGTTGCCCTCGACGGCTCCTCCCGGACGTACACGACCCGGCACAGCTGGTACGGGTGGGGGATGCGCTGCTTCTCTACGCAAGCCCCGTCGAATGGTGGGCGTACAATCTGGACGATCGTGAGTGGCGCTTTCTCGGTGACGACCTCTACGAGGGCAACAACCCGGACTGGGATCGTGGCGACGCCGCGTACTGGGCACCGAGTATCGTTCAGGTAGCGGAGGGTCGCTTTCGCCTCTACCACTCCGCGGTACACAACGAGGAGAACCACCGCTCTCGTATCGGTTTCGCCCGGGGAACGGTTGCAGGTGGGGAGACCGCGTGTGAGCCGGTGGCCGACTACGTGGTGGAATCCAACGGGAACGGTCAACCGTTTGCCATCGACCCGGCGGTGTTTTCGGATGATGAGGGCCGGCACCGGCTGGTCTACGGCTGGCATGGGGCGGGCATCTGGATCGCGGCGATAGATCCGGACACCGGCCTCCTGGCGGAGCGTCCGCGGGACAACCGCTGGAGTGCCGACGACGACCGGTTCACCCATCCGGCGGACTACGGTGGTACCCGCTACGATGAGAACAACATCGAAGCCGCCTACGTCTACAACCATCCGGAGATCGGGTTCTACTACCTTTTCGTGAACCGGGATAAGTGCTGCTCCGGGACCGACTCAACCTACAACATCAGGGTCGGGCGTTCGGACTCACCAACCTGGCCATATCTCGATCGCGACGGCCGCCCGCTCAGCGACGGCGGAGCGCCCTCGATGGCGCTCTGGCACCTCACCTGGGTCGACGGATGGCCGCAGATCGACGGTGGGCATCCCGTGCAGTTCGTGTGGCCCTGATGGCCCGAAAGGTCTATGATGGAGGTTACGATGGATACCAATTGTGGATAGCCCGAGAAGAATAGCTGTACTCCTCGGGATTCTGTTGTTTGTAAGTCGTGTTTTCGGCGCCCTCTTTCTCTTGAACGCCCCGATCGCCTTTGTTGAACTGCTTCCGGCCTTCGTACTGATTGTGCGCGGTTTCAATTCTGCGAGTATTCAATTCACGTCCGATAAAAATGGGGGTCTACAATGAGGGTTCTGGTACCTCGTGACAGCGTTGCCACGGGCAAACTGGTAGTGGCCCAGTTACTAAAAAGGAAGATCAGCACGCGTATTCTCATCAGAGAGAGCG
>CAZNRF010000478.1:0-2599 GCA_964575075.1 uncultured Spirochaeta sp.
CAGATCCGCCGGCGTTACCGCCCGCAGCCGATCCCGCGTTTCCTGCCGCAGGGTGTCATCGATGTCGTGCAAACGGCGACGAAAATTGGTAAACGCCGAATCTCGCGGGGTCAGCGGCTTAAGCTCCCGGCCGAGGACACTCACCTTGGCCAGGTCTACCTGCGCCGCATCAATCGGGTGCTCTGATAGTTCCGTCAGCGCAACGCGGTACGCATCCAACGTTTTCACCGTATTCGGATCCCGGTAGCTACCAAACGAGAACAGCCCCTCGGTGGTACGACTTGAGGCAAACGCCCCGTACGCCCCGCCGTGCATTCGAATCTTCTCCCACAGGGGGCCGGTCCGAAGGATGTGAGATAACAGATCCTGCGCTGGCGCCAGGGGATGATCGAAATCTACCGCCGGCATGGATAGCGCCACATACGAAACACCGGCGGACGCCATGAGATACTCCCGCTCCTGCCAGGTGCGTCGCGGAACGATCTGGATGCCGGAGGGTTCCTCCAAATCGGATGAACGGGACTCCGCGCCACCCCCGGTTTCGTGCCGTTCGGCGATCGTCTCCAGAAGCTGCGGCATCCATCGCGCCGCTTCGTCCACCACCGCCGTGCTGCCGGTGAGGTTGGCATGCATCTGCCGGGGATCGATAAGCCGGAGAAAGAGCGTTCTGAGCTCTGCCGCCACGGTAGCCGGCTCGGTGACAAACTGTCGGAGCGCTTCAAGCTGGGTCACTCCGTTGAGCCGCTCCTCGATCTCCATCAGCTCGTGGAGCTCCGCCCCGGCGCGGAGACCGGAGAAATGGTGGCCTGACGGAATGACGGCGCTCTGCATCTCCTGCACGAGCTCATCGAGAAGCTGCTCCAGTCGGTGAACATCGGAGAAATCCACCGTGGAGATGATGCGGGAGAAAAGCTCGGCTCCCTCTTTCCAGGTGCGCTCGAGCACTCGCATGCGCAGAACAAGCAAGCGCCTGATGCGGCTGCGGTCACCGTAGCGCGTCTGATTGCTCACAAAGGCGGTGATGCCGCCGGTCTTCAGGGCGATCTCATCATTGAGCCGGTAGTGGGGTACATCGGGAAGGCCAACCTCGGTGAAGGCGGCACCCAACGTGTTGAGCAACAGTTCCTCCCGCGGAGAAAGCCGCCCAAAGTCAAAGGCCAGATCCATGTAGAGGATCCCGTTCGTGAACTGACGATGGAGAAACAGATCTCCGGCACCGGCAAGCGGCTGCCGGTCATAGGACACCGTCTGGATCTCCCGCGGCACATCCTGGAGCGTGAGAAACGGGATTTTCGCCAGTTCCTCAGGAGGATCCGGCGTAGCCTGCATCTCCTCGAGCTCGCGAGTTTCCGTATCGATACGTTGGCGTTGCTCATCCGTGAGCGCCGTAGCGATCGACGCAAGCTCCTCCTCCTCGCGGCGGGCCTCGCGGGCCATTTGTTCCGGATCGGGCTTCACCACCACGGTGGACCGGTGAGGATTCTCGAGAAACAGCGTATCGATCAGCTCTTCGAAGAGGCGGGGATTTGCCGCAAGGTCCGCCCGGAGTCCCGCCATATGCTGATCGAACTGGAGCCCGTCGTAGGGGTCGGCTCCGTACATCCAGCCGCGCAACGCGCGACGCATCACGCGCATGCCATTGGGGCCTCCCTTGATCTCGCGATTACTGAACTCCACTCGCCGCAGGGCCCCTTCCACCGCTTCCGCGTGAATGCCTTCCGTTACCAGCGTGCGCAGCGTAGAGAGGATCAGTTCCTGAATCGCCTCCTCATGGTGAACTTCCGTACCCCGGAGCCCCACGGAAAAGACCGCCTCGGCAAGATCCGTTTCCAATCCCAGCACCGGCGACAGATCCTGCCCCAATCCGGACTCCAGCAATGCCCGTGACAGGGGAGATCCACTATGACCGAGCAGGATTTCAGACAGAACCGCGGCGTCAACCACCCGGCGCGCTTCCGTTACCGGAAAGAGCAGCCAGTTGACCGTCACCGACGAGCGCTCGCTGAGATCAGTGACTCCTTCCAGCGGATAGGTGGCCTCCCGGCGCCGGGGCTCACTCCAGCGCGGCTGCCGCGCCGGCGGCGGAATCGGATCCTGCCGTTGAAAGCGGGAGAGGAACTCCTCGTGCAGAAACGAAAGGTACTTCTCGCTCGGTATGTCACCGTATACCACGATGCGCGCGTTGCCCGGGTGGTAGTACCGGCGGTGAAACTCGCTGAACTGTTCATAGGTGAGCTCAGGAATGACCGCCGGGTCACCGCCGGAATCCAGGCCGTAGATCGTATCGGGAAACAGGGATTGAAAACACGTCTCTCCCACGATTGAGTCGTGACTGGAGTAGTTCCCCTTCATTTCGTTATAGACGATGCCGGTGCGCTCAAGGGTGCCGTCTTCCGCGAACTGGAGGCGGTGCCCCTCTTGCCGAAAGAGCTCCGGTTTGAGCAGCGGAAAGAACACCGCATCACCATAGACCCGCATCATATTGAACAGATCCTGCGCCACCGGGCTGGCGGCGGGATACACCGTCTTGTCGGGATAGGTCATGGCGTTGAGAAAGGTGTTTACCGATCCCTTGAGCAGCTGCAGAAAGGGGTCTTTT
>CAZNRF010000479.1:0-2596 GCA_964575075.1 uncultured Spirochaeta sp.
CTTCGGGATCGTACTCGCTGACCAGCACGCGAACCGGTTTGTTCAGCGCGAATACGGCGGTCCTGCGAGCTGGATGAACGGTGGTACCGTCTACTTTCACCACCTGATCGGGACGCACCCGCGTACTGAGGTCCTCTACCGTATCTCCGTCCACCTGGACGCGCCGTTGGCGCACGAGATCTTCTACTTTGCGTCGGGAGCCGTACCCTGCCTGGGAGAGGTATTTGTTAATTCGAATCGGTTCCGGGGTCTGTTCATTCATAGGACTATCTGTGTGATCCTTGCTCTATCCATTTAGGTTGAAGCGCTCCTGCTCCAATTCATCGAGTTTTGGGAGATCCGCGATGCTTTCGAGGCCAAAGTACTGGAGAAACTCTCGGGTCGTTCCGTACTGAGTTGGGCGCCCGGGAGCGTCTTTGCGCCCGACTTCCTTAATAAATTTTCGCTCGAGAAGCTGGCGAATCATATTGTCCGCCGCGACGCCACGGAGACTTTCTATCTCACCGCGGGTAATCGGCTGAGAATAGGCGACGATAGACAATGTTTCCATCGCGGCTCGGGACAGGCGTTGCTCCCGTTTCTTGCCGAAGCGCTCCCGCAGCCGGGGCCATAGGTCTTTTTTGGGGCTGAGCTGCACCGCTCCGCCAACGGTGACTAGCTCCAGTCCGCGATTTGCGGCCGCCAGGTCTCGCCTGAGTTCAGTGAGTACCTCTTCTACCTGTTCGCGAGAAAGGCCACTCACGGTTGCCAGAGTACGGACTTCGATCGGTTCCACCTCAAGAAATAGAATCGCCTCTATGACCGCCTTTTCCTCATCCATCTTCACCCTGTACCTCGTCCGTCTCGTAAGAGTATTCCAGATCCCGGGGGCCGGCGACAACGCGGATATCGCCGAACATCCGATTTTGCATGATCCGAATGGTCCGCTGTCGGGCGGATTCCAGTATTGCGATAAATGCGCACACAAATTCCATGATCGACTCCTGATTGCGCACCAGGTCGGTGAACATAAACTCGCCAGATCGCTCCAGGAGCTCCTCAATCAAGGTAAGCTTCTCATTCACCGTGACCTCTTCGTACAGACTTACGAGTCGGTCCGAGCTGATATTGCTAACCAGCTGAGAGAACGTCTTGAGCAAATCCCATACATCGAGTTGTTCCCAGAGGTCCTCAGAATCATCGAAGGGCAGAACGGGTTGAGAGGACCTGCGCTCCAATTCGTACTCCAGCTCTTCTTCCCGCTCGCTCATCATATCGCTGAGCTTGCGATACCGCTGGTACTCAATCAGTTTGTCCACCAGTTCTTGCCGGGGATCGTCATACTCTTCGTCGTCGCCATCTCCAGTCACCGGCAGGAGCATCCGCGATTTGATATGCAGAAGCGTCGCCGCCATCACGTAAAAATCGGTGATCGTATCCAGATCTACCCGCGTAGCGTAGCGGAGAAACTCCAAGTACTGTTCGGTGATGCGTGCCACGGGGATGTCATAGATGTTGACCTCGTTCTTGCGGATGAGAAAGATCAGAAGGTCCAGAGGACCTTCGAACTGATCCAACTGGACGGTGTGGCCACGAGTCTCTCGATGCTCCATTCAGCGCGGCGCCGATTCAGAAAAGTTCGTCATCGTTGGCGGCCTTCTTCTTGTCGGCGGTGGTCTTCTTGGAACTCTTCGACGAGCTCTCAGGCGATTCAGCAACCGTTGCCGTCGCTTCCGGCTTCTCTGCGTCTTCGTTGGAATCAGGAAACATAATCGTCCGCAGTTTATCTTCCAACGTTTTAAATATATCAGGGTGCTCTTCAAGAAATTGCTTCACGTTCTCCCGGCCCTGACCGATCCGCTCGTCGCCGTAGGAGTACCAGGACCCACTCTTCTGAACCAGATCATACTTCAAAGCGGCGTCGAGAAGGCTGGCGGTAGCGGAGAGCCCTTTTCCAAATATGATTTCCAGCTCAACCTTTCTGAACGGAGGTGCCACCTTGTTCTTCACCACTTTTACCCGAACCCGGTTTCCAATTGCTTCATCCGCACCCTTGCTGATCGTTTCTATGCGACGCACTTCGATGCGGACGGAGCAGTAGAACTTCAGGGCGTTGCCCCCGGTAGTGGTCTCGGGGTTACCGAACATGACCCCGATCTTCATGCGGATCTGGTTAATGAATACCAAGACCGTGGAAGATTTGGAGATGATTCCCGTGAGTTTGCGGAGCGCCTGACTCATAAGTCGTGCTTGCAGACCGACATGACTATCTCCCATGTCGCCTTCGATCTCCGCTTGGGGGGTGAGCGCCGCCACCGAGTCCACCACGATAATATCCACCGCCTTGCTGCGCACCAGTGCTTCGGCGATCTCCAGCGCCTGTTCTCCGTTGTCGGGTTGCGATACCCACAGCGCATCGGTCTCTACCCCCAAGTTACGCGCGTACACCGGATCCAGGGCGTGCTCGGCATCGATAAACGCCGCTACCCCGCCGGCCTTTTGCGCCTCGGCGATCGCGTGGAGGGCCAGTGTCGTTTTGCCTGTGGATTCGTGGCCGTAGATCTCGACGATTCGGCGCTTGGGATACCCGCCGTGTCCCAGGGCTTCGTCCATGAGG
>CAZNRF010000480.1:0-2595 GCA_964575075.1 uncultured Spirochaeta sp.
AAGCTCTCCGACGAACTGCCGCGCCGGGAGACGGTCTTCGGCCTGGTCGTCAACGGGGAGGCGCGGGCCTACCCGCGCGAGCGCTGCCGTGAGGTGGGGAACTTCACGGACACCCTCGGCGGGGTCGATCTGCACTTCGACTACGACCCGGAGCGCCGCAGCGTACACGTGACCCGCGCAGACGGCGCGCCGCCTCCGATCGTCGAGCAGCACTGGTGGCTCGGCTGGAACGAGTTTCATCCGGATACGACGGTCTGGGACCGATAGGACTGTATCCTCCTAATTGTGGGCTCACTTCAGGCGTTCCCCTCCGACTCGTACAGATCCGCAATATCGGTCACGACCGGATACACCGAATGGTAGTAATGAATCAGCATCCAATCCGTTTCGTTGTACATTCCATCGTTCCGCAGCTCACCTTCACCAAGCTCTATCGGGGTATCACATTCGTCGCTCATCGATCAGTCTCCTTACACACCGTTGTTTCGCCAGGTTCATACTAGAAAGAATCCTCTCTAAGCAGCCTCCGGAGCAGGCACGGTGTGAAGTGGACCCAACCTAATGGATATGCCGGTTGTTTGTCCGTGTCGATGCGCGATCGAATCATAGAGCCCCGTTGCAATCATTTTGTGAACGCTCTGTACGATTACTTCCGGGATTCCGTCCTGGTGCGCTACGCGGATAAGGTCGGTATCGATTCCAGCCGAGGCGTAGAGCTGTGAAACAGATTCGCCACGTACCATTGATCCGAACACTGTGTTGCCCATCCCGATCGGATCGGGCCATTCACACGGCTATCGCATCGAATCTCTTACGTCTTCCGTTCTTACGACGCGTTCTCCAGATCGTCGAGAAAAATCCGAGGATGTTTCACCAACAGCCTGAGGAGTGCGTTCGCAGGCCCATCGGACGTCTTCCGCCTACCAACGAGCACACCAGACGCAAAGAGCGGGAGTTTGCAACGCCGGCATCACTTCTGGTAACACACTTGTTGATGCTTCATATGTTCCAGTAAGCTCTCGGATATGATCAGGAATCCCGGCCCCGCAGATTCGATGGAGACGACGGTGGCACTCGATATGATGGGTCATATAGATGGGCCCCGTCTATCCGGCTACGACACCTACGCGGTTGAACTGTCAGAGGGCGTTGTCGAGTTGCGTGCCCTCTTAACCTATACCGATGGAATGCTCTTTTTGACCCTGTTCGGTCCTGACGGCTACCGAGGAACTGTGATGGAACCGGATGCTCGGGGCCGCGTGACATTGGATGCACTGTGTGGAGCTGAGTCCGCATCTCCGGGAATGATTGCCGGCGCAATCGAGCCCGGGACGTGGCGGATCGTTATTGACCATGGTCCAGATCTGGAACGGATCGACTATCGACTTCTCGTATTATACCGAAAAGCTCAGTCATCTATGTCCGCGGCACCGAGTTCACAGTTAGCAGTTCCTGATGCTCACGTCTTGAACAAACAAGCCGGGTGGTATCAGGGTGAACTTCATGCTCATTCCCGGGAGAGCGATGGAAAGCAACCACCCGCCATAGTTGCTCGCGCTGCCGAAGCAGCAGGACTCGACTTCATCTCGCTCACTGACCACTTTGCCATGAGCGGATGGCACCACATGAGAAGCTCTCTAACCGGGCGAACGTTGCTTATTCGAGGGTGTGAAATTACAAGCCGCCTTGGACACGCAAACATGCATGGCATCCGAAAACCTATTAATCCATGCGTGGACGACGAAGGATGGACGATGAACGACGCGGCCGATGAGATCCATTCTCAAGGAGGAATCATTGGCGTCAACCATCCGTTTGCGGCCGTCCTGGGCTGGAGAAACGAAGGGTTTGATTGGGATAAAGCAGATGTCATGGAAGTGATTCACGCCCTCGATCGACCCAACAACAATCTTCAGCTTGCTCTCTGGGATCACCACCTTCGATCGGGGCGTCGGATTGTCGGGGTCGGCGGTACGGACAGCCACGATCCAGAAGTCGGTCGGCATCGTCTTGGGAATCTCGTAACATGGGTCTACGCTGAAGAGCTCTCGGAGCCCGGTGTCATCAGCGGAATTCGTCGAGGACGGGTTTTCGTTTCCTACGGACCCTTTGTTGAGTTCGAAATTGCGGCGGCCGGCATGACGTATGGTATGTGGGAAACGGCCCCGATATCAGAGGGCCCAATTGACATTCGAGTTCGTGTTACCTGCGCGACCCCGGTTCGGGTTTTTGTCCTGAAGAACGGAATGCCGTTCACCTTTGGATGGGTTACACCTGACCAGCCGCATACCGAGGATCAAGACGCCGCTACCAGCCCGGTCACAGCGGCTTCCGGAAGCGCGGAATACCACGTCAGCGATACGCCCACGCAGACATCGTACTACCGGGTTGAGATTCACGGTGTCTTTGAAGACGCTGAAAACGCGTCCACCCGCAAAGCAGCAGGCTGGAGAGACTATCGGAGCCTGTTAGCCGTAACCAATCCGATCTTTGTCGGTTAATCGACGGCCATCTGAGATCAATTCACCTGAGGTCTATCCCTCAAAGGCCGCGCCTGAAGACACCCCTTGGTATCGCCAGGTGGGATACCACGAA
>CAZNRF010000481.1:0-2568 GCA_964575075.1 uncultured Spirochaeta sp.
GTCACTGAATCTGCCGATCCAGGAGACGCCTGACTATTACACCTCGGATTTCAGCAAGTGGGCCAATGTCGAGACCTACGGGGCCACGAAGGACAACAGCAGCGATGATGACGCGGCGGCGATCCAGGCGGCGATCGACTCAGGCAAGGAGATCATCTACCTGCCGGCCGGTTCCTATCACGTGGGCAGCACGATTGTCATCCGTGGCAACGTGAAGAAGATCGTCGGCTTCCATTCGTATGTTGGCGTTACGCCGGGATCGACGGTGGACCCCGTCTTCCGTTTCGATACGACGTCGGCTGACTATGCGATTCTTGAGCACCTGCGTATCGCAGGCCCGGTGGAACACAACTCGTCCAAGGGGCTGGTCATGCGGCACGTCGAGCAGCATGGCGGCTACCGCTCGACGGCCAACGGCACGGGTGATCTGTTTCTGGAAGACGTCGTGTCGAATCTTGAGATCAACTCTCCCCAACATGTCTGGGCCCGCCAGTTGAACTTGGAAGGCCAAGGATCTAGTCCGGTACTTTTGTCAAACAACGGCGGGACTGTCTGGGCGCTGGGGATCAAGAGCGAGTTCGAATATTCCGTTATTGATAATGTCGGTGGGACGATGGAAGTGATCGGCGGATTGATCTTTCCGATTCACGGGGTTTCTGCAAGCATCCCTATGATCACCAATGAGAACGGTAGTTTTTCCGGCTCCTTCACCCAGACGGGAAACAACTACCCGCTGTTGGTTCGCGAAACCCGCGATGGGGTCACTCGCGATCTGCTCCGCGAGGAATGGAACAGCCGAGCCATGGCCCTCTACACCGGCTATCAGGCATCTTCGCCCAATCTGCTGGCCGGTTACACTTTTGCGGACGGCGGGATGTTGTCGGTGGATGAGAACACCCACTCCACCGCCTCGGATCTGATCATCGGCGCGGGTCTGAGTGGCGGCGTACCTATCGTTGGGCAGGTGATGCAAGTGACCTCGCCGGTGTTGGCGACCACGATCGGCAGCGCGATTAGCAATGAGGACTGCCTCAGCTTCACCATCACGCCCCAGGGGGATGAGTCGATGGATATTTCCAGTCTGGTTCTTCAAGCTTCCAGAAGAAATACGGAAACTCCGGACCATATCCGTATCTATTCGTCTCTGGACAACTACAGCAGCTATCTGGAGATGATCCCCGTGTATCAAGCCATGGATTTCCGCACCAAGACCTTCGACGTGTCCGGTGACACGATGTTTCAGAATATTTCGGAGTCGGTGACGTTCAAAGTGTATTTTTACGGGGTCTATGGCGGCACGACGGGCACGAATAGGTACATCGCGTTGAACGATATCTCCGTCTACGGCACGGCGGGCACGGGGGCGTACCGTGACGCCGTTTTGCAGGACAAGCCGCTGGGGTATTGGCGGCTCGACGAAACCGCCGGCAGTGGCACGGTGGTCAACGCGGCGGGCACGCCTATCTACGACGGTACGGTTATGGGCGGTGCAACGCTGGGCGTGGCGGGTCCGCGCGCGGTCGACGGTTTTGACTTTGAGGACACCAATACCGCGGTGAGTTTTGACGGCGTTGATGATTTCATCCGCACCGGTTTGGGAACGAGCGCTTTCGACTCGTCTTATCCTTACACGATGGAAACGTGGTTCAAGACAACGAGTGGCGGGACGGTCGTCGGCTTGGCCAGCAGCAGCACGGGGGCGTACTATCAAACCGTTGACGTGATCAACGGAAATTTAATGGTGAACCTGCGTCGCGGTAACACGGGCGTCACACTGACACCAAGCAGCAATTCCACCAGCACTCAGGCCTGGCTGAAGCTGGATACACAACTGTTCGTGGCGGATGATCAGTGGCATTACGCGGCGGTGGCGTTCGGCCTGGATACGGGTGACGGTGATGGCGATGTGGGGACGCCCTACAAGGTAGACGTATATCTGGATCCGAGTGGAGCGACGCCAGCTGCGACGTTCTACCACAACAATCCTCTGGTCGACTTTGACCGGTTCAGCATGGGCGCGACGGATCGCTTGGCATCGCCGATAAGCTTGCTCCAGGGCACAATCGACCAGGCGGCGGTGTACAACGCGGCCCTGACAGGTGCCCAGGTTTTGAGTCACTACGAGGCGGCTACGGGTGTTAGCGGCTCCAACCTGTCACTAAACCATACCGTTACGGCCTCCAGCACGGCTGCCGGATACTCGCCAGCCAATGCTGTTGATGGTTTCAGCAGCACCTCCTGGAGGAGCGCCGCTGGCGGTGCCCAGTGGTTGATGATCGATTTGGGCACCAGTCGCAGTATTGAGAGCATCATGCTGAACTGGGGGGGCATTGGCTATGCCAGTGCGTTCGCCATTGAAACCAGCACCGACGGAAGCACATGGGATGCGCCGCTTTACTCCACTAGCAGCGGAAGCGGCACGTTGCTGAATCTGTCGGGGCTGAGTGTCAGTGCTCGCTATGTGCGGCTTTCGATGACGGTGACCGCCGACCTGTTCTACGCGGTGGACGCGTTCAGCGTGTTCGGACAGTAGACGGTGAAGAAGACAGCGGAGCAGACGTGACAGGT
>CAZNRF010000482.1:0-2544 GCA_964575075.1 uncultured Spirochaeta sp.
CTCTTCCAGGCGGTCAAGCACGCGATGAGCGGCAGCGCGTGTAAACTCTACTTCATCCTCCGAGGACGCCTCCGCCTCGGAAGACTGAAACTGAACAAAGAAATCGTCGAAGTCGTACAGCGCCAGATCCTTGAGCAAATACAACGGCCGCAGACCATTCTCCAACTCTTCCATCACCGAGGGCGGGATCCGGTCAACATATTCGCTCACTCGGTCAAGCACCAGCTGTTTCAGCTGGTTACGAGACTCGGTGGTACGAAACACCTGCTGCATCTCCTGGGTGGAACAGAACTGGTTGAGGCTGCGCTTGGCATCGGGGATCCGTCGAGCTAATAAGTAGTCAAGTACGCGCCGCAGCGAATCGGTGTCCTTCCAGAGAATTTCAAAAAACGCTCTGGTTTCCACGCTCACTCTGCAGAGAGGACGCAACCGTTCAGCCATCGGAGGCAAAAAGACTCTGTTCTCGAAATCGACGTAACGAGGCGCTCCGACGCGCACGCGCTCCCGGGACTGGCCCAATCGGAACCGAACAAAAAGATCCATCTCTCCGCGTCCGGAGACGAGTCGCTTAAACCACAGCTGCAGCTTCTCCCACGGACTGAGGCGATTCATATCAGCCGCAATCAGCTCAGCGCGCCGCTCCTGGCGTAGCTCCCCGTGAATAATGCGGCGTCGGTTGTCATCCTGGATACTGAGGCTCTTGGCGATTCTGTCCAGCAACGCCCGGCGCTCACGATCCGACAACGCTCGAGCGAGTTCATCTACGGGACGCCCTAAGTCAGTCGCACTTCCTCCGGGAGCGCGCGCACCATAAGCAGCCGTCCGCTCTGCACGGTTACCTGGCATGGTCCTCCTGTACACTCATTGCTTACTCCCACATCACCATGGCGCCACTCGAAGTGATCCAGCGGCCATCGCAGGCCATCAGTATTCATCGTCACCACATCGGGACCAACCGGAAAAAACGAGACCGTCTCCCCGGGTGCACCGGAAAAATGAATTTCGCCGTCGATCAGAGTCACTTCTTCCCGATCGGTATACCACTTCCGAGGAAACCGGGGACGCTCGAAAAGCGCAATAATTGCCATGAGGTGATCAAGCCGCCCACCACCTCCACCAACGATACTAATGTCAATTATCGACCGTTTCCAGAGATAATCCATCGCAATTTCCGTATCGGTCCAATCCTTGGCACGAGAATAGTGCTCAATTTGCGAATCCGGGAAACGGGCAAGTGTCTCCGTATCCTTGATCGAATCCATGTCTCCCACGACACCATCCGGGAGAACGCCGCGACGCATCGCGTAGTCCAATCCCGAATCCGCGGCAACCACTAGCCACTGCTCCCGATCGGAGAACAGGATCTCCCGGTCCGGCGCCGCTCCGCCGGTAATAACCAGTCCTTTGCGCTCGTTCACGCCAGCATCATACCGTTAGAATCCAAAACCGGTCAAAAGTAGTTAAGCACCACCCCCCGGATACCGATTCTCAGAGTAAGGACAAGGATGTCCTAGCAATCTCATCAAGGAGGATGATATGATCATCAATCACAACATGAGCGCGATGTTTGCTCAGCGACAGCAGAAGTTTAACAACTTCGAGGTTCAAGGGAACCAGGAGAAACTGTCCAGCGGCTTGCGCATCAACCGCGCTGGTGATGATGCCAGTGGTCTCGCGGTGAGTGAGAAAATGCGGTCCCAGATCCGCGGTCTGAATCAGGCCGAACGGAACGCAGCGGACGGTATTTCCCTCATCCAAACCACGGAAGGGTATTTGCAGGAGACCCAGGACATTCTGCAGCGCCTTCGTGAGCTGGCGGTTCAGTCTTCCAACGGAATCTACACCGACGAGGATCGTATGCAGATCCAAGTTGAAGTATCAGCGTTGGTAGATGAAGTGAACCGTATCGCTTCGCATGCACAGTTCAACGGTATGAATCTGTTGACCGGACGCTTCGCGCAGGAAACGGGGACCAACACGGTCACCGCAAGTATGTGGTTCCACATCGGAGCCAATATGGACCAGCGCGAGCAGGTATTCATCGGCACGATGACTGCCCAGGGTCTTGGACTGCAGAGCACCTCCGGACTGCCGCATACCGCGAGCTTTATCAGCCTCTCTACTCCCGACTCGGCGAACTCGTCGATCGCGGTGATAGATACTGCGCTGAGAGCGGTCAGCAAACAGCGCGCAGACCTTGGTGCCTATCAGAATCGTCTCGACATGGCTCGGGTCGGTCTCAGTGTCGGTGCCGAGAACATGCAGGCCGCGGAGTCCCGCATTCGCGACGTGGACATGGCTGAAGAGGTTGTGGACTACACCAAGAACCAGATTCTGGCGCAGTCTTCCACTGCTATGCTGGCGCAAGCCAACCAGTCGACCCAGTCCGTACTGCAGCTCTTGCAGTAGAAACCCTTACACATGCGGAAAAGGGGATGTCTTTCGAGGCATCCTCTTTTTTTTGGATTGACACCACCGGGTCCCGTCGCTACCGTCACATCCAATGATCTCGATTCCTCGCCGCGTGAAGCGATTCGCTAAACC
>CAZNRF010000483.1:0-2534 GCA_964575075.1 uncultured Spirochaeta sp.
CCAGGGTCGCGGACAGTAAAAAAACTTCGCTTGGCGGAGCGTTCCTCGCTTCGCTGCGGTACGCCCGCTTGGTACGCCCGCTTGGTACGCCCGCTGGAATCCACTCGGTCGTCTGCTTCCTGCAGACTCCTCCGTGTCACTTCCGCTGCTGCCTTGTACCACGACGCAACATTATGTCGCTAGGTGTATCCTCTGTAGACAGATAGAGTAAGTGACCGATCTCGGCGACGCGCAGTCCACGGCTATTCGTGGCTCGATGAGGCGTGGTGTGACCGGCTACATGCTACACCTTGGCGAAAGGGATTGAGTGACCCGAATATCATCAATTGCAAGCGCTTGCGCTCGAAGACAGCCCTTTCACAAGTATACCGACTACGCGAGCAGCAGCATCCAGGTTATGCAAATCTGGGCTGCGAAATACGAGGATAGAATCCACAGTTCATCGTTCTTCAGTTGCCGTCGGAACAGGTTGTGTGCAATGAAGCTGTCAGAGATATAGATGCCCAGAACGGCAACAATCGCCAGCATGGCGACCCCGGGATTGACCGACCATACCGCATGTGCGTAGGCGACGCCGGCTACAACCAGATGGGACACAACTATCATGTAGACTACTACCGGAACTCTCAGGTCCGCCGGCAGATTGGGTAGGGTTCTGTACTGGACAATCAGTATGATCAGCATAACCACCGACGCCCCGGCCGCAATGAGCGAGGGACCGGCCGATATGTGAAGTGCGACGCCATAGATTCCGTAGGCAATCAGAAACCCGAATAATCCGGCCCGGAAATACCACGCTCTGTGTTGTGTCGCCAGAACGTAATCGGCGGCTGCCGCAAACAGTAGCGCAACCGCGAAGGGTATCGTGAACCCGTTCGAGTCAGTGTTGAGTCCATGCAGAACGACGATCGCGAACAGCGAAAGAGTCGCTGCTGTCTTGACGAACGCACGCCCAGTGCTGCGGGTGTGGCCAGTAATCACTGCGAGGACAGACAGAACGGCTGGAATCAACAGAAGGTAACTGGGCATATCGGTTCTTGCTCCAATAGTGCGGTCCACCAGTTGTCGCAATCTGGCGCCACACAAAAACATGTGCGGCGACACCCAAATGAGGATGTTATACAGATCCGTATTTGACGATACCCGAATGTAAGAGGTCCGCCTACCTGCGGACACGTTGCTCCACGACTCCTTGAATTGCGTAGCGGTTGACCATTTAACAGTATGGGCTGGTCGATGCTTTGCGGCACGTGCCCGCCTCCGGGTCCTACCCCAGGAGCGGGTACGAGGAACGATCCCGACACTTTAACTTGATTTTTCATTTCCTATATGGATACCATCGAAGTGATGCGAACTCACCGCCCCGATGGATTCAGAAGACTCATTGGTTTGCTCGTTTTGTTTGTTGTCGCAACGGTCTTCACGCTCGTCGCAGTCTCCTGCGATTCGTCTCCGTTTGTTGTTGCTGTTCTCAATCCCTCCAATCATGGTGATCATATCGTACGCCTGGTGGAGCGAGAAATCGCAACCGGTAATCTGGATAGGGAGGTGGTCTTGCAGTACGAGGGGCAGACACGGGACGCGGCGGAACTCGCTCGGCTGGCGGATGGGTACCGGGAGGATGACGTAGACGCATTTCTCGTGATGACACAGTTTGCTGTGGATATTGCCGTGGAGTCGCGCGATGAGTCGCCGATTCCTATCGTCGCTTGGACGATGGATCCGCCGGAAGCTGTAGGTGTAGACCTCGACTCGGGCCTCTCCGATCGGCGAATTACCGGCGTATTCCCCGGATTCGCCATGACCCCGGCAGAAGAGAAGCGGCTTGAATGGCTCGAACGGCTGGCGCCGGACACGTCGACGGTATACGTCCCGTATAATCCCCGCGATGTCGATCTCGTCCAGGGACTCGATGCGTTCGAGACGACCGCTGAGGCGCTGGGACTGACGCTCCTTCTTGAGCAGATCCGCACGCCTGAGGACGCTGCACGAAGCGCGGCGGCGATCCCCAACGAGGCTGATGCGGTATTTCTCTTTGGTGACCGTAACATTGGAACGGCCCGGAAAGCGTACTACGCCAACGCGGTGGAGCGGGGGCTTCCTCTGGCCGCCCCGAACGCTGCATCGGTTCAGGAGGGGGCTCTCTTCTCCTACTCCTTTAGCGACGCCTCAGTCGCATCGATTCTCGCAAACTCGATCAACGCTCTTGCATCGGGACGGGAGGTTGAGACGATTCCATTCCAGGTTCCGGATTTTGAACTGTCGATCAATCTCGACACGGCACATGCGATCGGACTAGAAATCGATGAGAGCGTTCTGGATACCGCGGCAATCGTCGTTGAATAAAGTCGCCTATTCGATTCCCGAGCTGGTACGGTCGCTCTTTCTCCGGTACGCGGCGGTTCCGACGATGTTGCTCGCTTGTGTGCTTATCGTCTCGGTACTCGTTCTGACCGCGACAAGTGAGGCGAAGGTGAGAGAAACCCGGGCACGATACGCCGCAAATACGGTGGACAGCTACTTCAACTACTTCC
>CAZNRF010000484.1:0-2533 GCA_964575075.1 uncultured Spirochaeta sp.
TGTGGGCGACGATGACGGCGGCGGCACGCTCGGTGTGCGCGTCGGCGTAGAGTTCTCGCGGATGGATCAGCCCAGCATATACCACCCAAGGTACTCCAACTTATCCGACGATGTGAACTGTCTGCCTCTCGCACAAAGGGGCGGTGGCAGCAGATACCGTGGTGTCGGGATCATTCCTCGGACTTCGTCCTGCTGTACGCCCCTGATGATATCGCCCTCATTGAGAACCCCTACGAATTCAGGAGGATTCTCAGGCATCTAAGATACATGGCCGAGCAGGTATAGCTTACAAGTAGCCGGATGCTGCGACTAGGCTGTGTCAGCGGCGGGTGTACCGGAACGAAGTGGGGGACGCCCCAGACATTGACAGTTTCCTCGGGCACGCTCCACGGGCGACGTACGTCTGCTTGCCGCCTTAGTCCACGCGAAAGAGACTGTTTCGTTTCCTGCAGACGTGCCGGTTCCCTCCGACAGGTCTTTACGGCAACCGAGATGTCTGCAAGACCCGAACATTACCGGATTTCCAGGCAGTATCGCCAGCAATCGGCGGTTTTGCGGTTGAGCTCCAAGATCATTTTTCATAGTGAGTTTAATTTGACAGAACGCTACCGTGGCATCGACGACGGCCCCCTACTCGATAGGCTCCATCCCCGAAATCACGTCACGATAGAAATAAAAGCTGTCTTTTGGGATCCGCCGCTGATTGACATAGTCGCAGTAGACGATACCGAAGCGCCTCTCGTAGCCGTACGCCCACTCGAAGTTGTCGATGAAACTCCAGAGGAAATACCCTTTCAACGGGATTCCTTCCTCTATCGCTCGACGCGAAACGCTAAGATGTTCTCTCAGATAGGAGATTCGTCGTGGATCGTGACACGTTTCTCCCTTGTCACTGAGCAGATCGTCCAGGGATATTCCATTTTCGGTGATATAAAGCGGTAAACTCCCGGTCTCATCTGCCACCCACCGGAGATGTCGTAAGAGTCCCTCAGGAGTCACCGGCCACCCCATAGTGCTCTTCTCCTGATATGTCGGCTCAACCTTGAATTGCTCCGGGACCGCCGGATCGTAGGAAACCGCGTCTTCCCAGTAAAAATTAACTCCCAGAAAGTCAATCTTTCCGGCTATGAGTGCCATATCATTCGTCTCCTCCGGTATGGTAAGGCCATACGTCTCGAGATATCGCTTGGAGTATCCCTTTCCCAGCAGTGGATGGAGAAACATCCTGCTGGTCAAATCCGCCGCGCGGTCCGCGGCGACCCGGTCATCTGCAGATTGAGTTGCCGGACGCGGAGTCGTCATATTGAGGGTTATACCGATTTCTCCGCCGTAGCCGCCAGCCCGATAGCGCTCAAGAGCCAACCCGTGGCCAAGAAGCAGATGATGGACGGCTCGTATCGCCGCTTGATGATCCTTTCTCCCGGGGGCGTGACGTCCAACGTGGTATCCGAGTATGGAGCTGCAGAACGGTTCGTTAAGAGTGGTCCACCGGCGAACCTCCGGAAAGTGGTCGAAACAGACCTGAGCGTACTCGGCGAACGCGTCCGCAGTGCCACGGTTCGGCCAGCCGCCCTGTTCCTCGAGACTCTGGGGTAGATCCCAGTGGTAGAGCGTTACTACCGGCTCAATACCCGCGCCCAGAAGCTCCTCGATGAGTCGCTTGTAGTAGTCAATGCCCTGTTCGTTCACCTTACCGGTTCCAGCGGGAATGATCCTCGGCCAGGCAATGGAAAAACGGTATGCTGTGACTCCGAGACGCGTCATAAGGGTGGCGTCTTCGGCATTTCGATGATAGTGGTCGGTGGAGACATCTCCGGTGTGTCCATGGGCGACCATCCCGGGAGTATGGGAGTACGTGTCCCATATCGAGGGTTCTCGCCCATCCTCGTTGGCTGCTCCTTCAACTTGATAACTCGCGGTCGCTACTCCCCAGAGAAAATCTCCTGGAAAATCGTTTCGGCTCTGATGTGTTTTCATGTTCATCGTCCTTTCCGAGCGTATTTCGACTTGAGCTAGTGTGCTCGTCGGTAGTCCCTAGGAGTGACCCCGGAGACCTTCTTAAAGACGGTCGTGAACGTTTTGGAATCGCCATAGCCCACTCTTTGAGCGATTTCGTAGACTCGTAATCTCGGGTCCCGGAGAAGTGACTTTGCTATCTCGCAACGATAAAAAGTAACGATCTTCGTGAGCGGTGCTCCGAACTCTTCCTTAATCCTGTGGGCAAGATGCGTTGCTGTAATCTCCAGCTGATTTGAGAGTACCTGCAGCTGAATCGGTTCCCGGTAGTGTCGTTCAACGTAACGAATAACCGATCTGCGAAATGTGGCGTCACCGCATCGCTCTTCTCTCTGGTTATTACCAAAGAACTCGCTCCTACCGACGGAAGGAAAGTTGTGGTCTCCGAAGTCCATCGCGCGGTAAACGGCTGCAATTAGTTCCTCGTCATCAAAGGGTTTTACAACGTAGTCACGTACGCCGTATCTGATCGCCTGCTGCGCGTACTCAAACTGGTCGTAGGCACTGATAATCACGA
>CAZNRF010000485.1:0-2513 GCA_964575075.1 uncultured Spirochaeta sp.
GCTGATCCGTCCCCCAGCCGGCACCTTGCGCCGTTTATCCGGCGCGAAGTACTTCACGGCCACCACACAACTGCCAAATAAATTGCTTGACGGCTCTGAAAAAGTACTTCTACACTAATTGAGAACCGATTCAACTCTTATTCTTGAGGTAGATACATGAATATCGGCATACGAGGCATGGGCACCTACCTGCCCGAGACGGTGATGACCGCAGCAGAAATCGCCGAGCTGACGGGAATTCCCGAGGATGTGGTGGCCAACAAGTTTGGAGTGAAGCAAAAGCCGGTTCCCGGCCCGAACGATACGCCCAGCTACATGGGAATCCAGGCCGCCCGCCGCGCCATAGAACAATCAGAAGTGGACCCGGCAGATATCGATCTGGTGATTTGGAACGGCGGCCAGCACAAGGACTACCCCTGCTGGCTGGCAGGGCTCAAGGTTGCCCACGAAATCGGAGCCACCAACGCCTGGTCCTTCGACATGGAGGCGATGTGCGGATCGATGATGGCCGCCTTCGACGTGGCAAAGTCGATGCTCATCGCGAAACCCGAGCTCAATCGCGTCTTACTGGTAAGCGGCTATCGCAACGTGGATCTCATCGATCTCTCCGTGAAAGAGACGAGCTTCATGTTGGATATCGGTGCGTCCGGAGCCGCGGTACTTCTGGAGAAGGGCTACAATCGCAACGTAATTCTCGGCTCATCGTTCCGCGGCGACGGAAGTTTCGCTGAGGACTGCGTGGTGCCGGTGCTCGGCGCCAAGGCGTGGCCGCCCACCGCGGAAGATGCACAGCACCCCTACTTCGAAGTTCGCGATGTGGATGCTTTCAAGAAAAAGCTCACCGAGCGCACCCTTCCCAACTTCTACCACGTGATCCGTGAGTCGCTAACACGAAGCGGGGGACTCACCGCCAGCGATATCGACTACCTGGCGATTCTGCACTTCAAACGCTCCGCCCATGATGCAGTGCTGGAGGAGTTGCAGCTTGAAGAATCACAGACAACGTACCTCGACAACTTCGGGCACCTCGGTCAAAACGACCAGGTTTTGTCGGTGGAACTGGGGTTGCGCGACGGGAAAATACACGACGGCGACACGATCGTGATGGTCGGCGCCGGACTTGGCTTTGTATGGGCGTCTTCAGTGGTGCACTGGGGACCGTATCCAGAATCTTGAGGAGGAACAGACGATGAATTTGAGCGGAAAGGTATGCGTGGTCACTGGTGGGGCCCGCGGAATCGGTCGTACGATCGTGGAAGCATTTGTCGCCGCCGGAGCGCACACGGTCTACGCCTGCGACGTGGACGATGATGCGCTTCGAGCGGTGGAGGAAGAGGTAACGGGAGTCGTCGGGACCAAACTCGACGTTACGGACCCGGCTGCGATCACGGCATTCGTAAAGGAGACGTCCAAAGACGCCGGCCGTATCGATGTGCTGGTGAATAACGCCGGCATCACTCGGGATTCACTGATTCAGAAGATGGATGATGACGCCTGGGAAGCTGTTATCGGGATCAACCTGAAGGGTGTGTTCAATATGACCCGAGAGATTGGGCCGCTCATGATGGAGCAGGGCTCCGGGTCGATCGTGAACATTTCCAGCGTTGTCGGGCTCGACGGTAACACCGGTCAGACCAACTACTCCGCCACCAAAGCGGGAGTTGTGGCGATGGCCAAGACGTGGGCTAAAGAGTTCGCCCGAAAAGGCGCGGCGGTTCGTGCCAACGCCGTGGCCCCGGGCTTCATTAACACCCCCATGATTCAGACGGTCCCGGATAAGGTGATTGATAGCCTCACCGGTCGCACCCCACTAAAGCGCTTGGGAGAGCCGCAGGAAGTTGCGGCGGCCGTCACGTTTCTGGCAAGCGATGCGGCGTCCTTCGTCACGGGACAAGTACTGCGCGTGGACGGCGGACTCACGGTATGAGAGGTGATTCGGTATCCAGAATCGGTCAACAAAAAACTTGACGATTTCTGGGACCGGACTGAGAATAGATTCAGGTGTCACAATTACAGGAGGGACTGGAAATGAAAATCAGAATAACTATGATGGCGATAGTAGCGGCCATGTTGGTACCGATGACCGCCACAGCGATCGACGTGGAATGGGGCGGTTCCTACGGCCTCACCGGCTTCATGCTGGGAGAGGACATCACAAACCACGACGCGGACGATGGCGATACGCAGGGCTTCTACCAGAGTATTCGTGTTGCGCCCACCTTTGATCTCGGACGTGACGTGAAAGTTCACGTAGGACTGCGGTTGTTTGACGAGTACTGGAGCGGCGACCACCGCAAACCGAACGGCGGTGGCGTGACCGATTGGAGCGCTGAGGAGGGGCTCGGCCTGGACTTCGGCTACGTAGAACTCCCCGCCTTTGGAGGCATGCTCAGCGTGGGCCGGCAGGAAGCCAACTGGGGTCATGGCCTCACCACTGCCGATGACCGCCGCGACCGCATCGCCTACCAGTATGATCTGGCCGATGTGCTGGGCGGCCCGTTGAGCCTGCTGGC
>CAZNRF010000486.1:0-2510 GCA_964575075.1 uncultured Spirochaeta sp.
GCTGAGGCGGAAGGGCTGCCGGAGATATTCACCGCCGCAGGGTTTGGCTGGCGCGGGGCAGGCTGTTCTATGTGCCTTGCCATGAACCCGGATAAGTTAATGGGACGCCAGATCTGCGCCAGTTCGTCTAACCGCAATTTTGTTGGACGACAAGGTTCACCCACCGGGCGAACACTACTCATGAGTCCGGTTATGGTTGCCGCCGCGGCAGTTGCGGGCCAAGTAGTAGATGTACGTACTCAAATTGATTAAAAAAGAATAATAGGAGTATTATTAGTATGCCTGAGATACATATCAAGGTTAGCTCAGTGGAAGGTAAGGCGGTGCCTGTCCACGGCAACGACATCGATACCGACCAAATCATACCAGCACGCTTCATGAAGTGCGTTACCTTTGACGGTCTGGGCGAGTACGCCTTCTACGATGTGCGTTACGATGAAAAAGGTAATCTTAAGGGGCATCCCTTTGATGACGAGCGCTACAAAGACGCCGGAATCATGATTGTGAACAGCAACTTTGGTTGCGGCTCCTCACGAGAGCACGCGCCCCAGGCCCTGGCACGGTGCGGTATTCGTGGAATCATTGGTGAGTCATATGCCGAGATTTTTGCTGGCAACTGCACATCAATGGGTATTCCGGCTGTGACGCTCCCGGCAAGCGACATCAAAGAGCTTGTCACGGCGGTTGAGAAAGACCCCGGCATGACCGTGAAAATTGACCTTGCTGGTGGCGTTGTCGTTGCCGGAGCTCATCGATATCATTTTGAAATTCCATCTGCGTATAAACAGTCACTGGTTGATGGCAGTTGGGACTCCACAGCAGTTTTACTTGCGAACCTTGAGGGTGTAAAGAGGACAGTGGCAACACTCCCCTATCTCAACGGTTTTCATAGGGCGGGATAGTTATGAGTGAAACGTTTAATCGAACCAGCCGCAAAATGACCGAAGGTCTTTCAAGAACGGCTAACCGCGCTATGTTACGTGGCGTCGGTTTCAAAGACAAGGATTTTCTTAAGCCTATTGTTGGAATTGCTTCGGCGGGTAGTGATGTCTCTCCGTGCAATATTCATCTAGATGAGCTCGCAGCGGTTGCACGAAAGCGGCTACGTGAGCTGGACACAATGCCGCTCACCTTTCATACCTTTGTAGTAACTGATGGAATGGCTATGGGCCACGAGGGTATGAAGGCCTCTCTGATTAGTCGTGAAACCATGGCTGACGTCATTGAACTTGATGCCCGGGGCCACGCGATGGATGCCCTACTTGGTATTGGCGGGTGCGACAAGACTATACCCGGTACGGTAATGGGCATGATTCGCATGGACGTTCCGGGCGTGTTTGTTTATGGTGGAACCATCGCAGCTGGTGACCATGGTGGCCAACCGGTGGATATTGTTTCGGCCTTTGAGGCCGTTGGGGCTTTTAGCGCCGGAAAAATCTCGGAACAAGAGCGCCATGCCATTGAGTGCGCCGCTTGTCCCGGTGCTGGCGCCTGTGGCGGAATGTACACGGCCAATACCATGGCTTCGGCAGTCGAGGCGTTGGGACTCAGCGTGCCGGGTAGTGCATCCGTTCCTGCAATTCATCCCAACCGTGACCAGATTCTCATTGACAGCGCCGAAGCACTTGACCGCCTCATTCGAGAAGGACGCAGTTTGAAGTCGCTGCTGAGCCGGAAGTCCTTTGAGAACGCTATCCGGGTGGTTATGGCTCTTGGTGGATCGACCAACGCTGTGTTGCACCTGTTGTGCATGGCCCACGAAGCCGGTATTGAGCTCAGTATCGACGACTTTAACCCCTTTAGTGACACAACACCTATCATCTGTGATATGAAACCGGCTGGGCGCTACGTCATGGAAGATCTCTATCGCGTTGGTGGATTAAGTGTAGTCATGAAACTGCTACTGGACGCAGGACTGCTGCATGGAGACTGCCCGACGGTGAATGGTAAGACGCTTGCGGAAAACCTGGAAGGCGTGAGCGTGAATCTTGAAGGACAAGACATTATTTACCCGTTAAGCGATCCGGTGAAAAAGACCGGGCCAATCGTAATTCTCAAAGGGAATCTGGCTCGGGAAGGTGCGGTCCTCAAGACCTGTGGACTGTCGGAAGTTGTGCATACCGGCCCTGCCCGGATTTTTGAGCATGAGGAAGACGCTCTGGATGCAATTCTGAACGGTGGTGTGCAAGCCGGGGATGTTGTCGTGATTCGCTACGAAGGCCCAAAAGGTGGGCCTGGCATGCGCGAAATGCTGTCACCTACCTCGGCAATTGCCGGGGCTGGGCTCTTGCATGATGTAGCACTTATTACCGATGGACGCTTCTCTGGCGGAAGTCATGGCATGGTTGTTGGGCATGTTGCACCGGAGGCGCAGGTTGGCGGCCCTATAGCCCTTATTCGTGAAGGCGAAATCGTCCCAATAGACAGTCACAAGAAATTGCTGGAGGTCGATGTACCGGAAGCGGAGCGGGAAAAGCGGCGCGAGTCGTGGGAGCCTCGCGATACGGGGT
>CAZNRF010000487.1:0-2506 GCA_964575075.1 uncultured Spirochaeta sp.
CACCCGGCTTGGATCCCAACATAACTTTCTCCGTAACCGACAGCGGGTACTCCAGCATGAAGTGTTGGATTAACATTCCCGGACGGCGGTCAGTCGCGTCCCGGGGATTTGAAAACTCCACCTCCTCGCCGTCGATGAATATCTCGTCGGCGGTCTGCTTGTATAGGCCGTAGAGGACGTTCATGAGCGTGCTCTTGCCCGCACCGTTTTCACCAAGTAGTCAGAGAAGCTCTCCCTTGGCAAGGGTCAGGTTGATGTCGTCATTGGCCAGCACCTTGGGGAACTGTTTGGCGATATGGCGCGTCTCGAGAATCGGTTGGGCCATAGAACCTCCTCAGGGAGCCCCATACTACCCCAAGGTTACCGATTTTGTGCAGTATTTTTTGTGTTATTACCGTTGCCATCGCAAGACCCGTCCGGCAAAGGGTGTGGCACGGTACCAACCCAGGCCATCCGGCGCCAGACAGGCATCACACAGACCCAGCATGCGGCCAACGCGCTTCAGAAACCGCTCCTGCACCGCCCGTTCCACCAAATGATCATCGTCACTCCAGGTCACATCGTCGGACTCGAGCTGGAGACTCCGGGCCAGCGCCGAGAGGAACCGCTGGATCTGACCGGCCTGTATGGAGCGATCTTCCGCGTGGGTGAGCAGCCACGCCATGAACAGCGCGTTGTACTGCACAAACCGCAGCGGCGGCAGCCCATCGTGCACCTCCCAGGGGTAGCGGTTACAGAGCCGCAACAGCAGCGCCTTGTAGAATGCGCCGACGCGGCCGGCGCGAATCAGCTCGTAAGACCGGGAGGACAGACCGTGGGAGTCGTTCTCATCGAGAAATCCCGTGGTGGAGAGAATTTGGAGCAACCGTTTGAGGTTGTAGTGTGCGGTGCGGGGGTCCATATCGAGGCAGCGGGTCAGGCGCCAGTCGAAGGTAATCGCCTGCAGGGCAGAGGCCGGACCGAATTCGAAGTGGACACCTCCGCCATCATCAAGCAGCCACAGGACCCGCCACGCCCGACGCACGAACGGCACCGTCAGATACTCGGCGGAAGGCAGATCGTCGCGAATGGAGAGACACCCCGCTGACTCCTCCTCAGACGCGCCCCCTAATGCTGAAAGGTCCTGCAGGGAAAGCCCGAGAAACTCCCGACGGCGCCGGGTGCGCCGCCGGAAACCGGCCAGGGCAGCACGGTCTACACGCTCCGCGCCGACCGGACCACTGCCGGGCTCTCCAGCAGCGGAACCGTCTCCCGGCGCGGAGTTGGGGCGCTCCACGCCCCACAGGCGGGCCACATCATCCGGGAAGCGAGAGGTCCTGCGCGGAACGCTCCGTTCGTCCTCAACCCATCGATCCAACCATGTCTGTACTGTTGCCATAACACCGTATAAGACTGCGCCGTCGGGTACGGTGCTTGCGGAAATCCGCCGAAAATGGCGGGGGCCCATGAAATTTCTTGTGGACCCGGGAACGGATGTGTGGTACCGGGGGTGTGGTACCGGGGTGCGCCGCTACTCTACAACGATGAACGTGCCCCACATACCGGCCTGGCGGTGCCCGGGCACGCTGCAATAGAACTCATATTCCCCGGCCTCGTCGGCGGTAAACTCGATCGTCTGGGAGTCCCCGCCGTTTATGACATCGGTGGCGGCATCAAACTCGTCGAGGACCCAGTCGTGGCGGCCACCGGTATTCTCAAAGGTCAGCCGGATCGTGTCGCCCTCGTTGACGCGAATCTCCGACTGCACATACGAGAGCCGATCGTTCTGCACGGTGATTTCCTTCACGTCGCCGTCTTCACCGGTGACGTCCACCGTCTCCTCCGCCACCAGCGGCGCCGCCACGGCTACCAGGACCAATATGATTAAAATACTCAGTTTCTTCATACTGTTGAAGATAGCGCTGGGAGGGCAGCGGCGGCAAATCGCGATCGCTACGGGTGACCGGTTCCCGTTGAAATCAACTCGCGGAAATAACCGATCGTGCGAGAAAGTCCCTCCTCGAGCATCACGGTGGGCTCCCAACCGAGTTCTTTCTGAGCCAGAGATATGTCCGGCTTGCGTTGGAGGGGGTCGTCTGCCGGAAGCGGCCGGTAGATCAGTTTACTCGAACTCCCCGTGAGGCCGATCACCTGTTCCGCCAGTTCCTTGATCGTGAACTCCCCGGGGTTCCCGATATTAACCGGGCCCACAAACTCCGGCCGGGAGTTCATCATGCGGATCATCCCGTCGATGAGATCATCAGCATAGCAGAAACTGCGTGTCTGGCTCCCATCACCATAGATCGTAATATCCTCGCCGGCCAGCGCCTGCATAATGAAGTTACTCACCACCCGCCCATCAGACGGATGCATTCGCGGCCCGTACGTATTGAAGATGCGGATTACTTTGATACTCAGATCGTGCTCACGCCAGTAGTCGAAGAAGAGCGTCTCGGCGCAGCGTTTACCCTCGTCATAGCACGCCCGGGGACCGATGGGATTAACGTTTCCGCGGTAGTCCTCCGTC
>CAZNRF010000488.1:0-2505 GCA_964575075.1 uncultured Spirochaeta sp.
GCCGAATGGGCACTGTACGTGCTCGGGCTCATCGCCACGATTGTCGCCACTCTCCGGGTAACCGCGGTGGCAAGACGCGCGCTCCGAGAGCACAATGTCGACGCGGAACTCGAAGCACAGACGTAAGGCGGGAAGGCATCCGGGGGGCTGTCGGAGGCCTCGGCCGAGGCGACCGGGTAAGCGCGAGGGATCGGGGAGCGCTCACACCGCCCAACCCTTGCATGAGCCGGGCGGGGCGTCCCGGCGACCCGGCCAGATCGGTAGAGTTGAAACTGTCACGAAGATTAGTGATAGCGACGCCCGAAATACAGCGTAACTCACTATGACAAAAGGCCTATCGGGACCGGGGCACCGGGCGAATTCAGAATGTCAACTTTATTGTCCATAAATGACTATCCGACCGAAATCGGCCCTTCGCCGGGGTAAAAGACTTCTCCTATTGCGCTATCTTATGGTTTTACCGAGCTTTGGCTGCTACACAAATGGCTCCCAATTTCAATATTAAGTTGGCAGGATGAGATTACGCAGGAGTTGCAGGAGGATTACAGCAGTGTAAGGTCAGCCGGGCTTCGCCCCGTGTATTGCAGGATTACCAGGCGGTCCATCCACCATCAACGGAAAGGTTGAAGCAGTTGACCATCCTCGCCTCATCGCTCGCCAAATAGATGACGGCGTGAGCAACGTCTTCGCTCGTCGCCAGTTCGCCTTTCGGGATCTTCCCCAGGACGAAACTGAGGAACTCCGGGTTCTGCAGCCGTTCCCGCGTCAGATCGGTCTCGATGAAAGTAGGCGCTACGGAGTTCACCGTGATATTGTACCTTGCCCACTCTACCCCCAGCGAACGTACCAGATTGACGATGGCCCCCTTGCTTGCGCAGTAGACCGGCTGTCCGGAGATGCCGATGAAGCCGGACTGGCTCGAAATGAAAATGATGCGCCCAAAGCCCTTCTCCATCATCCTCGGCACCACCGCCTGGGCGCAGAAGAAACCTCCCCGCACGTTCGTATCAAAGTGGTCCTGCCAGTTGGCCTCGTCCACTTCGAGGCCGGGCGTCGGGTGCTTGATACCCGCGTTGTTCACCAGGATGTCGATCCCACCGAGCTTCTCTTCCACGGACCGGACGCCGGCTGCAATCTGTCGGAGGTCGCGCACGTCGACGGGCACGGAGTACACGTGAGCTCTGACCCGGCACATCTCCACTGTCTCATCGAGCGTAACATCGGGCTTGTCGGATACCGCTACATCGCATCCGGCCTCCGCGAGCTTCACGGCAATCGTCTGGCCGATCCCGGTCGCTGCTCCGGTAACGAGCGCTGTTCGCCCATCCAGACTGAACATCGGCATCCTCCTCACCTCACCTCGCCTCGCCCAGGGCGTGGGCGTAAATCGACTACCCGGAGTATCGTTCCACACGGACCCGGGCCGTGATCTCGTGTGCGAGCATACGTTCCATGCGACACTGCCGAGCCGTAACCTCGCCCACTTCGACGCTGGCCTGCGGAGTCATCTTCTGATAGGTCACCGTCTTGAGAAATTTCCCGACCCACAGACCACCGGTGTAGCGGGCCGCCCTTCCCGTGGGTAGAATGTGGTTCGTGCCAATAGCTTTGTCTCCATATGCAACTGTCGTTTCCTCACCGATGAAGAGCGAACCATAGTTGCGTAACCGCTCGAAGTAGAACCCCGTATCCGCCACATGGAGCTCCAGATGCTCGGGCGCCCAGTCGTCGCTCAGCGCGCAGGCTTCCTCCGGTGTATCGGCAACCAGCGCCGTGCCGTTGTTCCGCCACGACACCGATGCCACGTCCCTGGTAGGAAGATCTTCGAGCTGTTGATGGATCTCTGAAAGCACCTTCCTGCCGAACTCCTCACTCAGGCAGACCAGCAGCTGCCCGCTGTTCGGATCGTGCTCTGCCTGGCCCAGTATGTCACAGGCTACCAGTGCTGGATCCGCATCGTCGTCTGCAATTACGGCAATCTCGGTGGGACCGGCAAGCAGATCGATCCCGCATCGGCCGAAGAGCTGTCGCTTGGCTTCTGCAACGAACTTGTTCCCGGCCCCGCAGAGAATATCCACCGGTGGAACGACGCCCATACCGAAGGCCATCAGAGCAAAAGCCTGGACGCCTCCCAGAATGAAAATCCTGTCTGCACCCGCCTTCTTCATCGCGTTGATGGTTGCCGGGTAGTATCCTTCGCCCTTGACTGGTGGCGTACACGCCACCACCGTATCCACTCCCGCCACATTTGCCGGGATGATGCTCATCTGCGCGGAACCGAACATCGGATATCGGCCTCCGGGTATGTAACTACCCACTGCACCGACAGGTATGTGCTTGTGCCCCAGGGTGACCCCCGGTCTCACTTCGCGCTCCAGGGGTTGCATTGTCTCGAGCTGCGCCTGCGCGAAGCTCCGCACGTTATGCTGACAAAAGTGCGTATCCTCTATCAGTTGAGGATCACACTTCGATATCGCCTCATCGATCTGAGCCCCCGTCAGTTCG
>CAZNRF010000489.1:0-2498 GCA_964575075.1 uncultured Spirochaeta sp.
CACACCGGCGTCCACAAGCTCTGGATGATCGACCGTCGTTGTATCAACGACAGCCCAACCAATGGAGTTAGTACCCAAATCAAGTCCAAGACGATATGACATGGCTAAAGTTACCATGTGTTTGACAAACTAACAATAATTCGAGATAATGAAGGGGATCTGGAAAACCGGTCAAACCGTTAGTACACGCCCCGGCATAGCCGGTGTGCACAACCGGAAAAGCGAGGCTACGGCCTCGCTTTCTTTTTCGACGCGCGTGTCGAATCGCACCTATCCCGGATGAGTGGCACAGTGTGAATCCTGCCTTGCCGTTACCACGCTTACACCCAGCACCGTTCTGACATCATCACGGAAGCGTTCGATTTCCCGCTTCGTGCAGCTCACCCTGAACCATGTATTGTTCAACTCCAAACGAGTGGGCCAGATAGGTCCCGGGAGTTACGCACCCCACCGCCCCGAGCCAACGAGTGCCAGGCGATAGAATCCGGCTGCCCACCGAGGCACGCACGTACCTCGCGGTTCGGTTTCCCGACACGAATAGTAGGGAAATCCTGACAGACGTGAGTGCTGCCGGTTCGGTATCGTCCGACACTATGAAATGGTATTTAAACATGAGTGTTGCCGGGAAGCTTGTGGTGGGCTTTCTGGTAGTTGCGGGTATTACTGCGTCAGTTGGTGTTCTTGGCATCTACAATCTGAGGGTCATGAACAATCTTGCGGAGGTGATGTACGAGCAGGAGTTGCAGGGGCTGGATGCGATCCAGGAAACCAATAACTACCTGTTGTACGCCGCCCGGGCCGAAAAGAACGTGATGCTCGCCTCCACGGAGGCGGATCGTAGTATGTATACCGAGCAGCACGACGAGTATCTGACGCGCATGCGGGCGCGTCTCACCGAGGCACGGGCGTTCTATCCCACTGATGAGGGGCAGCAACTCATGGACCGTATCGACGCCGCGATTGACTCGTATATTTCCACGTCACGGGATGTGGTGGACACCGCCCAGGGAGAACCTCTTGCGGAAGCGCGCGAGTCGGCGGAGGTCTCTATGACGGTTGGACGTGATCGCACCGATATCGTGGACGAACATATGACGGAGGCGGTTGCCCTCAAAGAATCGATGGCGGAAGATGCCGCGATAACGACGGCGGAGGTGTTTCGCCGGAGTTTCTTGCTCATGGTGTTAATCGTCATTGCTGCCGTGGTGGTCGGTATCCTGATCGGTGTGGGAATTGCCCGGATGATCAGCCTTCCCTTGAAGCGGGGCGTGGCCTTTGCCGATGCGTTGGCGGAAGGTGATCTCACGGAAACGCTCGACATCAAGCGGAACGATGAAATCGGCCGCCTCGCGCACGCGCTCAACCGAATGGTGGAACACCTGCGGTCGATCGTAGCCGACATCAAGAGCGGTGCCGAGGCGGTTTCCGCAGGGAGCGAGCAGTTGAGCGCCAGCGCCGAGCAAGTATCCAGCGGAGCTACGGAGCAAGCCTCATCCGCTGAAGAAGTATCAGCCTCCATGGAGGAGATGCAGGCATCGATTCGGCAGAACGATGACAACTCCAGCGCGACCGAGAAGATTGCCGTTGCCGCCGCCCGAGACGCGGAAGACGGTGGACGTGCCGTTGCCCAGACCTTGGAGGCGATGCACGAGATCGCGTCGCGAATCTCGATCATCGAAGAGATCGCGCGGAACACCAACCTCCTGGCGCTGAACGCGGCCATTGAAGCCGCTCGTGCCGGCGAGTACGGCAAGGGATTCGCCGTTGTTGCCTCGGAGGTCCGAAAGCTTGCCGAGCGGAGCCAGGTGGCGGCCCGGGAAATTAGCGATCTGTCTACATCAAGCGTGTCCGTGGCGGAGGAAGCCGGCGCCAAGTTGAAAGAACTGGTCCCCAGCATTAACCGCACGGCTGAGCTCGTGCAGGAGATATCAGCTTCCAGCACGGAACAGAGCTCCGGGGCGCGTCAAATCACCGAGGCGATGATGCAACTGGACACGGTGATCCAGCAGAACGCGTCATCCTCGGAAGAAATGGCATCGATGTCCGAAGAGCTCACCGGACAAGCGGAACAGCTGCAGACCGCGGCGGCCTATTTCCGGGTGGGAGCGGAGCATCGACCGGCCGCTCACACGGCCCACACGGCTCCTACTCCTACTGCCACCAAGGCGCATACGGCTCCCGCGGCACCGACTCGGGTCGATCAGAAGTCGATTGGTACGGGAAAACGAACGACCCCGCAGCCGCAGAAAACCGAGGCAAAACCTCGAGGGCTCGTCCTGGCGGGCGTTTCAGAATCTGATGGAGGTCCCGATGAGCTCGACGGCGATTTCACCGAGTATTGAGGCTCCTGCCGACGCGGCGCAGTACCTGACGTTCTCATTGGGAAGCGTTACCTATGCGGTCCCGGTGGAACATGCGCAGACGGTTCTGGAGCAGCCAAAGATCACGCCGATTCCCCGCATGCCGGCGGGGGTCCGGGGGGTGCTTGATTTCCGCGG
>CAZNRF010000490.1:0-2494 GCA_964575075.1 uncultured Spirochaeta sp.
GCCCCTTGTAGGTGGTATTGAAGGGAACCGCCACGGCGCCAAGCTTCTGAATGCCGAAGAACGTAAACACGAACTCCGGAATATTGGGGAGCATAATCGCTACCCGGTCACCTGGTTGTATCCCAAGAGACTTCAGCCCGCCGGCCACGCGGGAGGCTTGCCCATCGAGCTCCTGGTAACTCCAGGACCGCCCCTCCAGTTTTACCGCCTCTTTCTTCTTACGGGCCGCAACCACCGCCTCCAGCGTCTTTCCCAGTCCAAGGGGCAGCTCAATGCCCAGTGACTCTTCGCTTCCTCCGCCAAACACTGCCATGCTTATGACTCCTCCACCTCTACCGGCTCGGCTCGCTCCACGAGCCGACGATCCACCGCTTCACCTCGCAACTCGTTCCGCAACACTTTACCGGTGGCGTTCTTCGGAAGCGTCTCTACAAAGTTCACCACTTTCGGTCGCTTGTATGTGGCAAGCTCCCGGTCGCAGTACTCCATGATCTCACGGTGGGAGAGCTCTTCCCCCTCATACAGCACCACAAAGGCCGTGATCGTCTCGCTTTGATCCTTACGACCGGGCATACCCACCACGGCGGCGTCGGCAACTTGCGGGATCGTCATGAGCACTTCTTCTATCTCTCGCGGGCTCACGTTGTACCCGCCGGTAATGATGATATCCTTCTTGCGGTCGGTGATGAAGAAAAAGCCGTCCTCATCCTGATACCCAAGATCTCCGGTAAGAAACCACCCATCCCGCATCACCTCGGCGGTAGCATCGGCGTTGTTCCAGTATCCCTGAAACACCGTGGTACTGCGAATCGCGATCTCTCCCGACGCGCCGGGGGCTACCGGAGCGCCGGCATCGTCCACGATCTGCATCTCTACGCCATCGGCGGGGCGTCCAATACTGCCCTCCTTCATCTGGCCGTCTTTCCCGTTGACCGAGACGCTGGACACTGTTTCCGTCAGTCCATAGCCCTCAAGAATTTGGGCTCCAAAGGTCTCGGCAAACTGGCGCACTACCGCCAGCGGAAGCGCCGCGCCCCCGGATACGCACATGCGCAGACTATCAGGAACCTGTGCTTTTCGCGCTCGGGCGATCGCCAACAGGTGCTGATACATCGACGGTACCGCCGGAAGAATCGTTCCCTGATACTCGTTGATCGCCGACAGGAGGTTCGCCGGGCTGTACTGCGGCACCAGGCAGATCGTTGCGCCGTTGTGAATGGCGGCTACCATGGAGTTGGCCAGACCGAACACGTGGTACATCGGCAGCACCCCGATTACCCGGTCGGAGGGTTTGAAGTCCACCAGCGACGGTACCACGGTGGAAAGCTGGAAGTGGAAGTTACGATGGGTGAGGGTAACGCCTTTGGGATTACCGGTGGTACCGGAGGTGTACAGAACCACCGCTGGACTATCCGGTTCTACCTCGGCCGCCTCAAACGACTTGGATGAGCGTGTCATAAGCTCACTGAGGTTGATGGTGCCCACGGTGCGGGCCGAGTTGCGCCCCTGCCGCTGCGTCCGTGCAATCGAAATCCCCGCCTCTTTGGCCGCCTGGCGGTCAACCTTTACATCAGCGCCGGCGATAACCCCGGGGGTTGTGCTCCGCTGAATGATTACCGTATTGGGCACCCGCGTATTGCTGAGCTGGTACTTCCCGGCGATTCGCCCCTCCGCGACCGCCGCTCCATACGCCACCACATCCACCGGATCGCCTTGGGGGTTGTAAATCAACCGCCAGTTCGCAGTTCCTCGGGCTGAGCGGGTAGGTCCGCTTTCCGCTGAGGCGTCTGGGGTGCCGGCGGCGGATTCCCCCTCCTGCGGTGTTGTCTGCTTCGCATTGGTGCCGCGTTTCTTTCGTCCAAACATGATGTGCCTCCCGGCTATGCGTTATGGGATTCCGCTTCGAGGTACGCCTCAACCTCATCGAAGAACACCGTCTCGATCTCCTCGTCCGGGCGCGGCGTGAGCTTGCTCACCACGATATACACCAGCGTGTTCACCAGGAGACTTCCGAGGACCGGATGCCCAACTACGAGAATCCGTTCGCCGTTCACCACCACCAACAGACTGGCTACGAGGAAGAGGACGCCGCTCACCGTACCGGCGATCGCCCCTTGTTTGGTGCCCCGCTTCCAGAGTAGGCCTCCCACCAGGGCTGGTGCCCACTGGGCAAATCCGGGAACGCTCACATCCGTGAGATACAGCGCCATCGCCCCCTGATACGCAAAGCTTACGATCAGACTCAACACCACGATGCCGATCACCGACCACCGCGCCCAGCGGGTAATCTCCGCATCTCCGGCGTTGGGACGGAAAATTCCCTGGATCACGTCGCGGCTCACAATAACGCTGGAGGTCATAAGCTGAACCGCCGCAGTACTCACCGCCGCGGCGATCACGCCGAGCAGGACAAAGACACCAAACCACTCTGGGAGGCTGCGGGTGATAATCGTCTGAACCACCCGGTCCGCTTCCGTTTGAAGGGATACCCCGT
>CAZNRF010000491.1:0-2493 GCA_964575075.1 uncultured Spirochaeta sp.
GGTAGATGCGGTGCTCACGCTCCGTACGCGACTGGCGCCGATGCTCAGCCCCGGCGATGCCGTTGCTGCCGTCACCCCCAATGGAATTGAAGCGGTGGTCGCGATGCTGGCCGCCACATCCCTAGGAGCAGTCTGGTCCAGTGCATCCCCCGATTTTGGCACCGAGGCGATCATTGATCGTTTTTCTCAGATCGAACCCAAGGTTCTGCTGGGCTGCAGCGTATATCGCTACGGCGGCACCCGGTTCGATGTGCGACAACGCATGGCGGCGGTTCGCGAACAACTACCGTCGGTTCGCCTGGCGCTGGCGATACCGTCCGCCGAGGGTGAGCCGGTGCCGCCCGGATTCGAGGCGCTCCGCGTGGAGCGTGCTGAACATGGTGGCGCGGCGCAGCAGAGGCAGCAGGGGCAGCCGGATACAACTCTGCGGCAGGATGTAGGTGTACAAGGGGACGCAGCTTCCCAGCGAGAAGCGGCTGCGGCTCGTAGGGAAGCTCTGAACGCGTTGCCGGAGTTCGACTTCGATCATCCAATGTATGCGATGTTCAGCTCCGGCACCACCGGCATACCGAAGGGAATCGTTCACGGCGGCGGGGGGACACTGCTGCAGCATGCCAAGGAGCACATCCTCCACGGCGATCTGCGCCCGGGGGATCGAATTCTGTACTTTACAACATGCGGATGGATGATGTGGAATTGGCTCGTTTCGGCGTTATACGCGGGAGCAACGGTCGTACTATACGATGGCTCTCCGGTCTGGCCTACCGTCGACACCCTCTGGGACATCGTTCGAGATGAGCAACTTACTCATTTCGGTGTAAGCCCGCGCTATCTATCAGCATGTCGCGGCCGCCGCCTGGATGCGCGAGGGCGCACCGCTTCGCTTCGAGTGCTGTACTCCACCGGAGCGCCGCTGTTACCGGAAGACTTTGACTACGTATACCGCCATATTGCCCCTCACGCCCAGCTGGCGAGCATCTCCGGAGGAACCGATATCATCAGCTGTTTCATGTTGGGGGTCCCTATGCTTCCTGTTCGTCGCGGAGAGATCCAGGCGGCTGGACTGGGTATGGACATTATCGCTGCCGATGATGGCGGAAACCCGGTACTTCAACAGCGCGGTGAGCTGGTCTGTCGGACCCCTTTTCCGTCTCGGCCGGTTCGGTTCCTGGGCGATGATGCTGATGATAGCCGGTACCGGAGTTCCTACTTCGAACGCTTCCCCGATTGGTGGACTCACGGAGACTACATCGCGATAACCGGTTCCGCGGGAGACGTTGGGGGCGTTATCGTATACGGCCGAAGCGATGCCACACTAAATCCCGGTGGAGTCCGGATCGGCACTGCCGAGATCTATCGCGTCGTGGAGGCTCTGGATGACGTCGCCGACAGCCTTGCTGTTGGTCGCCCGACAGCCGGAGACGTCCAGATAATTCTCTTCGTCGTGCCTGCCGCCGGCGTCACTCTTGACAACGATCTGCAACGCCGAATTCGAGATTCTCTGAGGGAGCACGCCAGTCCGCGCCATGTACCAAAGCGTATCTTCTCGGTAGCGGCGATTCCCTACACCCGCAGTGGAAAGAAGGTTGAGCTGGCGGTACGCGATATCCTCCAGGGAAGGGAACCTGCTAACATTGACGCGTTCTCAGATGCTACGGTCCTTGCAGAGTATCGGCGCATTGCGGAGATCATGTGACGGATCCCTCGATACTACTGGTTGCCGCAGCCGGCGCGCTTGTTCTTGGTGCCGCGAAAACATCATTCCCCACCGCCGCATTGTTGGTGATTCCGATTTTGACCATGCGTTTGGACCCACGCATGGCGTTAGGGATTCTCATGCCCCTCTACGTCTTCGCCGATTTAGTGGCCATCACTTCCTACCGCCGCGGTCTGAACATCGCCACCGCACTTCGACTCATGCCGGGGGCGGCGGTCGGTATGGTTATTGCAGTGGTCGTGGGCCAACAGCTCAGTGCAGCCATCTTCAATCGGGTGCTCGGTGTGCTCATCTTATCCACCGTCGGTCTCACCCTCCTACTCAGAACTCCCACCAATGGAGTCACCCGTCAACTGCCGCGATGGAGTGTCCCGCTGGTCGGCGTCGCTGCCGGATTCGCAACGATGATCGGAAACTCCGGTGGACCACTCGTTAGCATCTACCTCGTGCTCGGCGGCCTTTCCAACCAGAGCTTCGTCGGCACCGCCAGCATCTTCTATCTGTTAGTAAACCTCACGAAGATCCCGCTACATCTTGCCGTATGGCAATCCGTCACGTGGCAGCAAATGCTCACCGTGAGCGCTCTCGTCTTTCCCGCCGCAATGGTCGGCACGTTTATTGGTCGATGGGTACTTACACGAGTGCCCGTAGAGACATTCCGGCGCATCGTTCTCATCCTCACGGCAATAGCGGCATCTCGCCTCGTTTTCATGGGATAGCTGGGGCTGTATACACAAAGCTGTTGCAGCAGCCCCGCCGGCAGGGTCCCGAGGGCC
>CAZNRF010000492.1:0-2474 GCA_964575075.1 uncultured Spirochaeta sp.
CACCGGGATTGGCCCACGGGAGTCGCGCGCTACCGCACAAGTTATGGACCGGGATACGCAGACGGATTTCCCACGGGAATCGCAGGCTACGCGCTGCCTAATCTCGTGCAGACACTGGAGAAGTACCGCCTGAGGGAGCTTGGAAGTGCTACAAATAAAACTTGACACCACCACGGCACCAGGGGAGGCTCAAGACATGGACACCCCGGGTCCTCCGGTCGCTCCACGTGGCGTGCAGCACCCGGCGTTTCGGTTACAATTGGCCCGGCAGATGGATATATCAGATGATTCGGCAACACAAGATTACTATCGTAGCCGCGCAGCGGAGCTTGCCGACATCTATCACTCCGTGGATTTGATCCATCTCCATCACGTAAGCACCTTGCTACGCCCGGGAGATCGAGTACTCGACGTGGGATGTGGTACCGGTCGTGATCTGGCGTGGTTGCGAGAACGGGGATACCTCGCCGAGGGCGTGGACGAATCCGCTGAGATGCTTGCTGAGGCACGGCAACGCTACGCGATTCCCGCCGAAGCACTGCATCACGATGCCCTCCCCGGGTTGGCTACGATCCAGCGCACCTTTCACGCGATCACCTGTATTCACGTACTCCACCACCTCGACGACCGCACTCTCCTGGACGCCCTATATCGCCTGCGCGCGCTGCTCGTTCCCGGCGGCTTCCTGGTCATAAAAGTCCCCTCGGCGCATACTCAGGTAACCGATAATCGTCACATCGACGGCCGCCGTTATGTCCTGCGCAATCCCGGCCAGTATCGATTCTTTCTGGAGCGCTTGGGGCTCCGCCAAACCGCCGCCATCGACGAGCACCATGAAGAAACGGGGGCGGATTGGCACATTCAGGTGTATATGGCGCCCCTCGAGGCCGGTCTCAACTCGATGGAAACGGTGGAGTCGATTCTCTGGGATGATCACAAGGTCAACACCTACAAGTTCGCCTTGATCCGCGCCCTTGCCGACCTCGCCACCCATCGCACCCAAGTAGGCACGTGGTTGCCCGACGGCAGAGTTGCGATACCGCTGGACCAGATCGCCGAACGGTGGATCGAGTACTACTGGCCGTTAGTGGCTCCTCGCTCCGGCCACAGCGAAGACGGAATCCTGCTGGGTCAGCAAATCTCCGGCAAGCAGGACATGACGTTTCGACGCAGTCTCACCGAACTGGCAGACGTGTGGCGGGATTAAAGCACCAGAACAGCGCCGTGAGTTCGGAAGAAATTCTCGGCTTGCTCTTGGCGCCGCGCCGTACCGATCACGACACCTCCATCGCCCGGGGCGTGTACGGAAGCACCATCGAGACCTCCGGAGATCTGGAGTGCGTGTGGAGCGGCGTCACAATTGCCGGCGCACGTCACATGGAAGTTGACCACGCGATCCCCTGGGCTATGTGGTTTTCCAACGATCTGTGGAACCTTCTCCCCGCCCACAGGACGGTCAACAACACTAAGCGCGACAAACTGCCGAGCCGTCCTTTGATTGAGTCCAGTCGTGCCCGCATTTTCGCAAGCTGGGAGATGCTGTGGGAAGCGGAACCGGCGATGTTTGGCCTCCACGCCGCCCGCCTCGTGGGGGAGCCGCTACACACGTTTGACCGCCGCCGGCGGGATGAGCTTTTCGACATGTTCAAAAACTCCATCGAGTTCACCGCCGCCAATCGCGCTGCGGAGCGGTGGGCACCGTAGGCGCCCCCTCGATCCGGTATGCCGCTGTGGGAACGGAACCGCGCTTCGCAGAACGTCAGTTCGACCTATAGATTGGAGATCAGGAAGCGCTATGGTGGGGAGTGATCGCGCCGAACTCGGCGTTTCCCGAAGCAGCAGGCCGATGCGCGCCGTAGGTGTCTGCGAAGGTACTCATGAAATACGACCAGCACCGCCCGGCCGGCAGCGAAGATTTCGAGCCGATCCGCCTGACCAGCGACTTTGTCTTCAAGTACGTCTTCGGCAGCGAAACCAGCACCAACATCCTGCGCTCATTTCTCACTGCGGTCCAGACCGATGCGGGGTTGTCCGACCGTGAGATCACCGAGGAGCGATCCTTGTGAGCGTACCCGTTGAGTAGTATGATGGTAGTATGAAAGTAAAGACCTCCATCACACTCTCTGAGGAGCTGCTCGCGGCAATCGATGAGGAAACGAACGTAAAAAATCGGTCCACTCTCATTGAGGAAGCTACCTGGTTGTATCTGCGACGGCGGAGACGTCTCGAACGAGACAAACGGGAACTGAAAACGATAAATGAAAATGCTGACGCCTTGAACGAAGAAGCGGTGGACGTACTGGATTTCCAGGATCTCACATGAAGCGTGGAGATATCTATCTCGTCAGGAAACCATCCCCAGACGACCCGAGAAGACGACGGGCCTTTGTCGTCGTGAGTCGACAGATACTCATCGACTCGAAGTACGCAACGGTCATATGTGCTCCCGTTTACTCCACGGTCTCAGGGCTTGA
>CAZNRF010000493.1:0-2473 GCA_964575075.1 uncultured Spirochaeta sp.
TCAAGGATGCTCAGTATTTCGCAGCGTACGCTCGTATAGAAGGATACCGCATCGGACACTTTTACCGCAGCAACAGGATCGGGCGCCGTCTGTGGGATCCGTACTGGCCGGCGGGAGAAGTAGCGGAGGTCTTATCGATCCGGGGATATAGAGCATGAGGGGGGAAGCGTGCAAGCAAGGTGGATGGTATCGATTATCGGTGCGGCGGTGGTGGTTTGTGTTGGCGCTGGTGTTGGTATCGGGTGGTCTGCATGGGGAGACATTGAGCCCACCGACCCAGGAGAGCTCGACCGGCTGGAGGGCGTTGCTCGAGAACTTGAGAACGAACTTGGTCGAGTCCAGGGAAATCTCGAGGACGCAAGAGAACAGAATCAGCGACTTGCAGAGCGAAATAGTGAACTTGAACGCATTGTCGGTACAGCAGTCGATCGACAACGGAAGGTTGACGAAGCTCTTGGCAGAGCAGGACGAGGGCTTTCAGACGCAGGCCAGGACGCTCGAGGAATCACAGAACGGATGGAGCGCAGCATCGCGATCGTGGACGAACTATTCCGAATCCTCGGAGAGGTTGATCCGATCGCTGGCGGCGGAAGTGAAGACGGAACGGAGAAGCGTCCGCCGTAATCGGCTGGCGTGGCAGATCGGAGTCCCAGCAGCCACGGCGGCGGGGATCATCGCGGGAGTGTTGATTAGCAGGGAGTTGTACGATGAGTCCAGTTGACGACGGACAAGGGCGCGTGTTTCGGGACGCTGACGGTTTTTTGAGGAACGAGCGGGGGTTAAAACATATGGCACATCTTGCCGTAGGGATCGCGATGATCCTCGCGGTGGCTGTAGCAGCATCCGGGTTAGTCGGATTCTTCCTGGGACTCTCTGGTTCTACTCAACTGGTTACATCAGCCGTGGGATTGGCGGCGGCGGCCTCTGGCCTCGAAGGCTGGCAGACACACACCGAAGGCCGAAACCAGAGGGAGCGCCCACAATGAGTGGGTACGAAGAGCGTTTCGGTGAGTACAGACTGGATCGACAGGCTCGAGACACACGGTATGTACTGGAGCGTATGGACCAGATACAGGCAAAGACCGAGAAGCAAGTCGAAGAACTTAGGAAAGAGGTGGTTGCGGTCCGGGTAATCGTCAGCAACGGTCTATCCCACCGCACCGAAACGACGGAGCGCGCCGTGAAACATCTGCAGGACAACATGGTCACAAAGGCGGACCTGGAGAAGATCGTCAACCGTCGCGAGCGAAACGACGACGCATGGGCCCGCTACCGCCGGCAGGTGCGTATCACATGGATGTCAGTGATCGGTACCGCAGTCGCCAGTGGGATAGTCAGCGTGATCGTGTCAAATCTGGGGGAGCGATGAAACCAATTAAGTGGATACGATCCCACCTCGCCATCAAGGGCCGCGACTGGTGCATGGCGAATTATGATCGCTTTCTCAGCGACACGGCCGCGCAATGGAATCCCGAGAGCTACAGCCGGCAAGTACGAAGAGAGGCCCGCAAGCTCAGAGAGAAACTTTCTCCGCAACTCCCGCAAGCCGAACAGTCATCCGATGTTAAGACTCCGCTCCAGTCCACGGAATATCACGAGGTAGATGAGTCTCAATACCAGATCGCCGGGATCAGAACGAATACCTGGGGGAGCCCTACAAATCCGAATCAGCAGGTCCGTATCGACTATAAACCCCGCGATCCTGGCGACATTACACCGGAGGAGGCCGCCGAACGTTTCCGGGAGCTGATCGCCGGATACACAGCACCGGAGATGTCAGAGAGGGTTGTCAGGCCGAAGTCCGGGAGGGTGCTGGAGGTTGCATTCCCGGATCCGCACATCGGGAAGCGGATCTATACCGACGCAACGGCCGGGGCGCCGTGGAACGCTGAGATAGCACGGGCCATGTACATCGATGCCGCGAAGATGCTGACGGCTGGATTGCCTACCGACTACGAAGCGGTGCTGCTTCCGATAGGCAACGACACGCTGAACGTCGACGGACTCTCGCGGTCTACGACCAAGGGCACGCCACAGCACGACGGGGAACATCCGCTCCGGTCCTTCGACGTTGCACTGCTTACGGTGGTGGATCTTATCTACTACCTATCCAACTTCGGCCCCGTACACGTCCCCATGGTGCCGGGGAACCACGATAGACAGATGACCTATCTCTTGGGTTGGGCGCTTGAGGCGTGGTTCCGCGAGATGGACAACGTCACGATTGACAATGCGCCGACGCTGCACAAGAGCTACGGACGCGGCAAATGGGGTATCGTCTACCACCACGGCGACCGATTGAAGCCTGAGCAACTCGCCATGCTGTTCGCCGATGCCTACCCGGATCTCTGGGCTCGAGCAACATACCGAGAGGTCCACCAAGGCCACCTCCACCATTCCCGCGATGGCGAGATGAGAGCTACCGACGAGAGTAACGGCGTCCGCGTGCGGTTGCTTCCGTCGCTTGTCCCCG
>CAZNRF010000494.1:0-2462 GCA_964575075.1 uncultured Spirochaeta sp.
GAGCTGACACCACGTCACAGCGAGCTCCTGATCGAGGTGATCGATTTCCTCCGGCAGCTTATCGACGCGGTGGATCAGCATCTGAGTGACGGCACCCTGAGTGAAGATACCGCACCGGTAGTGCGTAGGATTCAGGATATGGCCCGGGACCTGATGGAACCGAAGGACGGACCGGACGAGGCTCCCCGCAGCATGCCCCTTCCCGCGTCGGATGAGTACCATGAGTCGGACCCGGACGTCGACGAAAAGTTTGCCGAGCAAGTGCGGGAGATGTTTGCCTCAGAGGCCCCGGACGGATTGGATCGGGCCGATCAACACCTACAGCAAATCGTTCCCGGCGTCGATTGTTCTGACGCGATTAACGGGCTGGCCCGGGAGATCCATAGCCTGAAGGGAAACGCCGGGGTTCTCGGATACGCCCAGATCGTGGAGCGCAGCGATGAGCTGGAGACGATCGTGCGCCGTATGGCGGATGGATCGGTAGGAGTTACCGCGCCGACGGTAGAGATGATCCAGGAGGATTTGGATGCGCTGCGCACGATGGTCGAGGAGCGCGCCGGTACCGGAATAGACCTGTCGCTCCCGGAGACTCCGGCTGAGGACGACCCGGAAGATGTAGAATGGGTCGCTCTGGATGCGGCTGAACGCAAACACCCTCACGGAGATGATGACTCCTCCGTCGGTACCGGTTCCAACGGTGCCGATCCTTCCGGCGACGGGAGCGCCCAGGCCCCCGGCGACGCCAGCGATGCCACGCCGGCGCGAGGTGGTGCCGGCAACGGCAGCGCCTCCAACGGCCAGAGTAGCGGATCGGTCCGGGTTCCCACGGAGCGACTGGATCGTCTTTTCGAGCTGGTGGGGGAGCTGATCACCGCTGAATCGATGGTTATGGATAGCCCCGATCTGGCGGATGCGCACGTGCCGATCTTCCGCAAGAGAAGCAATAATCTCCTCAAGCTCACCCGGGAACTCCATGAAGTGGCGTTGTCGGTGCGGATGATCCCGCTGCAAGGCACGTTTCAGAAGATGAAGCGACTGGCCCGGGATGTGGCGCGGCGCGTAGAGAAATCAGTCGAGCTTACGATCGACGGCGGCGACACGGAGATGGATAAGACCGTTATCGAGCAGATAGCCGACCCCCTGGTACATATCATCCGAAACGCGATCGACCACGGACTGGAATCGCCGGAGGACCGGGTTGCTGCGGGCAAAGCCGAGACCGGCACCGTGGCACTATCCGCGGGATATCAGGGCAAAGAAATCGTGATCACCGTCTCCGACGATGGTCGTGGGCTTGATCGAGAGGCCTTGCTATCCAAAGCCGCCGAGCGCGGGCTTATTACCGACATCGCCGCGGACCGATCTGATCGGGACGTATATGAGCTTATCTTTGAACCGGGGTTCTCCACGCGCTCCGCCGTGACGGACGTATCCGGACGAGGCGTGGGCATGGATGTGGTCCGCAGCAACGTCGAGAGCGTGCGGGGAAGGATCACGATCGACTCCGAGCCCGGCCGGGGCTCTACGTTTTCGATGTTCATTCCCATCACTTTGGCAATTATCGATACCGTGACGGTGATGGTGGAGGAACAGGCCTACTCGATCGATCTCACCGATGTTCAGGAGTTCGTCCAACTCGATACCGTGCCCACCGAGCATACCGCCGACGGCCGGACCTTACTTAAGCTACGGGATCGTCTCGTGCCACTGATCGATATGCACACCTATCTGCCGCGAATCGGGAACGCAATCCGCGCGGCGGAAACGCTGCCCGCGGCGCGCACCGGTGTGATCCTCAGCGATGGCGACCACGAGTTCTGTATCGCTGCGCAGGAAATCATCGGGACGCAACAAACGGTGGTGAAGTCACTGCCTGAATACACCGGAGCGGTACCGGGACTGGCAGGTATGTCAATTATGTCTAATGGAAACGTAACTTTTATACTGGATGCGCGCGTGCTGGCGCACCGGATCTTCGCGCAAAAACGCGCGAGAGGAGCAAACGAATGAAGATGACGTTGGGTATCAAGTTGACCGGGGCGTTTCTGGTTATGGCGCTATTGGCGTTGGCCCTCGGGGGTGTGGGATACTGGTTTGGGTCCGAGCTCGGCGGAACGATCGAGGACATGTACAACAATGATGTCCGGGGAATCGATCGCGCAGCGGACATCGCCGCTTCCGCCGGGGATCACTATCGCGGCGTCCTGGAGTACGCGCTTGCCCGGTCCGAAGGCGATGCCTCGGCGTCGGCAGCGGCCGTGCAAGAAGCGGAATCTCGATTTCGGGAGCGGATGAGCGACTACACCTCCGGTGAGCTCACTGAGACGGAATCCCAGCTGCTTGAGGATCTGGATTCTGCCTGGACGAGCTACCAGGAAGAGGCACAGTCGATCCTCGCCGAGACCGAGGTGGGGGCGCTCACCGCGGAAACCGCTACCACCATCAGCGCGGAACTGCGTCCG
>CAZNRF010000495.1:0-2458 GCA_964575075.1 uncultured Spirochaeta sp.
GCCGACGGTAAGCGGCGGCTCCGAGCGCACCGTCTCCGGTTGTGCGGCAAACCACTGCCGCGCCTCCCGCCATTCCTCCAGCAGGAGTTCCAGGGAGTAGGGGTCCAACGCATCGGCGGTGTCGGCGTGGTCCACCTGGATGTGGCCGTCGCTGGAGATCATCGCCTCAAAGAAGTCGTGGCGCATGCCGTCGAGCATCGCCGTGACGAAAAGCATCACCGCCACGCTGATCGCCACCACCAGGATTATGAGCAGGCTGCGGCGGCCGTGGCGGACCACGCTGCCCCAGGCGATCTTCCAGATCATGGGGCGCCCGAACCACTATCGTCGGCGGGGTTCGCCGTGGCCGCGGCCGCCGCCGGTGCCCCGGCGGATCTGTGTGGCCCTTCCTCATGTTCGATTGATCCATCTCGCAACCGGATGGTTCGATGTGCGTATTTCAGGATTTCCGGATTGTGCGTGGAGAAGAGAAAGGTCACCTGATCGCGGGTGTTGAGGGTGCGCATGAGATCCACAATCCGGTCGCCGGTCTCGGAGTCGAGATTGGCGGTGGGTTCGTCGGCGATCACCAGACTGGGACGATTGACCAGCGCCCGCGCCACGGCCACCCGCTGGCGCTGTCCGCCGGAGAGCTCATCCGGCCGGTGGTGGGCGTACTCGCGAATACCCACCGCCTCCAGGAGATGGCCGACAAACTTGCGCCGCTCCGGTTTCGGGGTTCCCGCAAGCACGGCGGGAAACGCCACGTTCTCCTCCACGGTGAGCACCGGAATCAGATTGAAGTTCTGAAAGATAAAGCCGATCTCCCGCAGGCGCAGCGCCGCCTCCTGGTCGTCGGAGAGGCGGTGGAGTTCTTTCCCGCGGAGGTGCACGGTACCGGAGGTGGGGTGATCGATGCAGCCGATGATGTTCAGCAGGGTCGTCTTGCCGCACCCGGAGGGTCCCGCCACCGCGGCAAACTCACCGGTCTCGATCGCCAGATCGATTCCGCGCAGCGCATGGATCGTCGTTTTGCCCAGCGGATAATCTTTGGTGACGGTCTGCAGTTGGATCAGAGCCATAGGGTCTCCTTCGCGGTGCCCGCCCGCGGCGGGGTGGCCGGTCCGCCGCCGTCCGCGGCGCCACGGCCGTCCACGGCGGCCCGCGCCGGGGCTGCGCCGGGGGCGTTAGAAATATGCGGTGGCGCCGAGCTCCACCACCATGCCCTGCGGGAGTCGGCCGAACTCCGTCGCCGCTTCCCCGGCGTTCCACGTGACGCCGGCGGAAAGGTCCACCGCGGGAATGCGCAGGAGGGTGGCCTCGTGGCGGACAAGGTAGCTTTCATCGCTCAGGTTGGCCAGCAGCGAATGCTCCGTCGACCATGATTCCTCGGAGGTGAGTCCGGCGGTGAGCGCGGCGTAGTGCCGTCCGGGCCGCTGAAAGCCTCCGGCGGCGTCGGTGGTGACGATGAGGGAGGGTGCGGCAGGCCCCGGATACGTCTCTTCGAGGCCGTTGTAGATGTACTCGCCGAGGAGCACCACGTCGGTGAGATCACCGTACCAGGTGTATTCCGCACCGATGCTCGCCAGGGGCTGCGTGTTGAGCACTTCTCCCCGGGGATCGTACGTTTCAACCGCCGCCTCTCCGGCGATAAGGAGCGGCCCGGCGGGAAGAGAGAGCCCGATTCCCGGGCGCAACATGGTGGCGTACTGGTGCACCAGCGAGAGCGAGAGATCCACCGGCGCCAGGTAGGCGGAGATGTACGCCGCCTGGCGCAGGTCGTTGAGGTCCTCGGTGGCCAGCGCGTCCTGGGCGGCGAGGGCCACCTCCAGGGAGAGGTTTGGGCTGGGATGGAAGGAGACGCTGAGCCCGTCAAATCCCGGCTCTACCTCGCTGTCCGGGCTCTGGGGATGGAGCGCATCGGTGACGGAGAACGTCCAGCCGGTGCCCCAGTTGAGCCGCTGCCGCCCCGCCCGAAGCGCAACCTGGTCGCCCGCGCGGACGCTGACATACGCCTGGTAGATCTCATGGCCCAGAAGCACCGCGGTTGCGGTGGCAGTCCCGGTACCGGCGGTGCCGGTCTGCGGTCCCTCGCTCCCCGGCGCGGGACCAAAGGCGTCGGTCAGGGCGTTGCCGTCGCCGCTGGATGCGCCGGCGGGAACGGCGGTGACCGCGTGGTCCACGAGGAGTTCCGCCGGGGTGTCGCCGCCGCCCAGCGTCAGGCGGTGCGTCGCGGCGACGCGGGCCAGGGCGGTGGGATACCACGTTCCCCGGAGCGTGGCGTCCACTACCACCGGACTATCCTTGCGGTAGATCGCGACTCCCCGGGTCTCTACCGAGCCGAAGATGGAATACTCCTGGGCGGATATCGACATGGGGAGCGCCGCGGCGAGAACCACGGTCGCGGCCAGCAGAATGGTGTATCCGCCGGCGGTCATCGGGTGAGCTCCTGCTGGTTGAACAGGCGCTCGGGAATATC
>CAZNRF010000496.1:0-2451 GCA_964575075.1 uncultured Spirochaeta sp.
GTTTCCGTTTTCGCCCGGGGCCGCCTCATCGCATGAGCGGGCCCGGCCCCGATTTTTACCCTTTAACCGCTCCCGCAGTGAGACCGGCGATAAACTGTTTTGCCATCAGAATATACAGAAGTACGATCGGAACGGTTGCGACCGTGAGCGTCGAGAGAATCAACGTCCAGTCCGTCTGGTACTGGCCAAAGAGCCGGGTGACTCCCAGCATGAGCGTGCGTTGGGATTCGCTCCGAATGAATATGAGGGGGAACCACAGGTCGTTCCACAGTACTACCAGATTGAATATTGCCACAGTGGCCATTGCCGGGCGGGTGAGCGGCAGCACGATTTGCCAGAAAATACGGAAATTACCGGCTCCATCAATATACGCTGCCTGAGTCATTTCCGGGGGAACTGTGCGGATGAACTCTGTGAGCACAAAGACGCCGATTGGCATTCCCATAGCGATGTAGATCGGAAGTAGCCCTACCAGCTGATCAAGCAGTCCAAGATTGCGAATGACCATGAGGAGATTGATGCTGCCGATACGAATCGGGATCATCATTCCCGCGAGGAAAAACAGGAACACCGCAGTGGAAACACGACTCTTCCAACGAGCGATCGCGTATGCTGCCAATGAGGCAAGAATGACAATGCCTACAATTGAGACGGTGGTCACAACGATACTGTTGAAGAAATACCGTGGAAAACTGGACCGGGAGAAGACCGACAGGTAGCCGTCGATCGTCCATGGTGTGGGGAGTCCAAATGGGCTCCGATAGATCGCCAGCTTGGACTTGAAGGAGTTTACCACCATGATCCACAACGGAACGAGCACCAGTATAGACCAGAGAGAAAGCACTATATGAGCCCACAGGCGGCGCCCCCGCACCTGAACTTTTGCCATAACCTACTGTCTACTCCTCGGTTCCGTCGGATTGAAACACGGTGCGCAACACCAGGACACCGACAAAAAGTACCAGGAAAATAATCGATGCCACCGCTGCTCCCAGACCCATGTCGGGTATACCTACCGGGTGTTCTCCTGCGATGCCGACCCGGTAGAAGTACGTGCCGAGAATATCCGTGGAGAACCCCGGCGGCCCGTTGGCCCCGGCCATCGCGAAGACCACATCGAAGGCGTTGAAGTTGTTGGTAAACGTTAGAATTGCCACTACGCCCATGATGGGCCATATCAGGGGAAGTTTTATCCGCCAGAACGTGATCCACGAACCGGCTCCATCGATGTCAGCCGCCTCAAATAGGTCATTGGATACACCTTGGAGTGCACTGAGAAAAATCATCGTGGGAATCCCCACCCATTGCCAACTGGAAACCAGTGAAATCACGATGAGAGAGGTTCCTTCAAGTCCGAGCCACGGCTGAGCAAACGCTTCAAGCCCAATCATCTCGAGCACCAGATTAACCGCCCCCCATTGTGGGTTCAGGAGTAGCTTCCACAGAAATCCGGTAACAACGATTGCCAGCGTAGCGGGGATAAAGATAATCGTGCGATAGGCAGATCTCCATTTGAGCGATTCGCTACTCAAGAGCAGAGCGAACAGCAATCCAAGGGAGTTCTGCACTACCATGTGAATCAAAAAGAACACCCATGTGTTCCCGAAGGCGCCCCAAAAACGCCGGGCAACTTCTCCTTGTGTCAGCAAGCGGCGATAGTTGTCAAATCCCACGAACGTTTCGATTCGAAATCCACTTCCCGTGTACAGGCTCAGCTGGAGCGACTTGAATAGCGGCACCGCCATGAATAACGTGTATACGGCCAATCCAGGCAGCATATACCAGATCCAGACGGGAATACCTCGTGACGTTCGGGACCGTTGCAGCATGCTTCCTCCGCTCAAAAAATCAGAACCGGGGTGGCGCGTGTGCTGAGCGCCTCCCCGGTTCTTTCATCTTACATCGCCGGCTCGTACCACTGGGAGATGCCTTCCTCCATGCGGTCGGCAGCTTCCTCGGGCGAGATTTCGCCGGTAATAACCTGGATCGACCCCTGTTGAATGAGGTTGTACCCGCTGGGGTCACCATTCATGAGCTTCGGCCAGGGAAAACGTACGTCCAGTTCGCGGCCCTGATTCAGAGCGAGAAAATCGTTCGCATGTTCGTTGGTCAGAGTGGGTGCCTCAGCAACCATCGGAAAGAACCCGGCCAGTTCATTTCCCAGCACTTCGGAGGCGGTAGGTCCGGACAACCACTCAACAAATATCATAGCTTCGTCGATATTCTCGCTGGCCGGATTGATCGCGACCCCAGCATCAGGATGAAAGGTAATCCGCTGCTCGTCTGCCGAGGGGGCCGGCGGCGCAAAAACGGACCAGTTGAAGTCCGGGGCTGAGGCCTCGAATTCGCTAATCGTCCAGGACCCATCAAACCACATCGCTGCCTCACCCAGGAGGAACAGCGCCTTGCTGTCGTTATAGCTAATCGCCTGATATCCATCGGGAAGATACG
>CAZNRF010000497.1:0-2444 GCA_964575075.1 uncultured Spirochaeta sp.
ACAACCTCACGTTCCCAGCGGGAGCGGTCATCTTTGAGGGACATACTCTATTTGTAATGGTGTACCGTATATATGTAAAGCGAAGGGCGCTATACTGCAGCCGAATATGACTTCCACAGCGGACGCCGGCCTGATACTGCTGGTTGCGGATGACCAACAGCTTGTATCTGCCGAATCAGAATTCCTGCACAATGAAGGATTTCGGGTAGTCCTCGCTACTACCGCCCGAGAGGCGCGGGAGCGCGGCGTCACCGATCGACCCGACGTAATCCTGATGGACGTTGATATCGCCGGTGGTGGCGTAGCAATCGACACCGCCCGGGAGATTCTCCGGGCCCAGGACGTGCCCATCGTATTCCTTACCGGCAGCGATGACGAGGACACGATCGGCCAAATTCGCACCGTCTCCCGGTACGGGTTTATCCTGAAAAGTTCCGGGTTCGTTGTGCATCGGGAGGTGATTCGTCTGGCGATCGAGCTCTTCACGGAGCACCAAGCGTCGCGAGTCTCCCGCGCCCTCTTTCAATCGGTGGCGGGCCTCGCCGGGGATATCGTGGTACGCCACGATTCTGAGGGCCGATGGCTATTTGTGAATGAGCAGGCCCGGGAGGTGTGGAGCCTGCCACCGGGTGACGTCTCCAATCTCAACTACCTGGACTACATACAACCCGACGATCTGGAGGAGACCAAACGGGCGGCGGAGACAATGCGTCGCGACCAGAAACCGGTGATCGGTCTCATTAACCACGTGCAAACGGCGTATGGACTTCGTGCCTATCAGTGGAACAGTGTTCCCGTCTTCGATGAACACGGCGACTATGCGGGTTTTCAGGCCACCGGCCGGGACATAACGGATGAACGGGAGCAGCAGGCAAAGATTGAAGCCCTCGTCGAAGAGCGACGACTCCTGTTACAGGAGCTCCAACATCGGGTAAAGAACGATCTCGGCCTCGTTCAGTCGTTGCTCAGTCTCCAGGCGCAACAGATATCCGAGCACCGGGCTCAAGCGGCACTCGAGGAAGCCGGGTCCCGTGTGGGGGTAATCGCCCGCATCTACGAGGCGTTGGCCCAGCCGGCACAGGGTGGCAGCGTGCAGCTCAAACCGCTCCTCGAGCGGATCGTGTCGGATACCACCGACTCCGTGTTTGACGGTGATGCGGTTCTCACCACGGATATCGACGAGCGCACGGTGCCTGCGCGGGTCGCCGTGGCGATGGGTATCATCGTGAATGAGGTAGTCACCAACGCCACCAAGTACGCCCGGGGGGCGAGCACCCTCGCCGTGCACCTCCACGGCGCAGAACCTGACGCGCCGCTTGCCTTGGAGGTCACCGACGACGGCCCCGGATTTCCCCCGGAGATACTCCAGGCCCAAACGTACGGGCTGGGATTGTCGGTCGTGCGTTCCCTCGTTGAACAGCACGAAGGCACGGTCTCGCTCTCCACCGCCGAGGGCGGCGGCGCACGCATTGAGATCACCCTCCCGGTCAACTAATGCAGGCTGTGGACGCGAACACGGTGCATCCCGATTACCGGATCGTATCGAACGATCAGAACACCCTCGGCGAAGGTCCCCTCTGGGATGCCCGGAGCAATGAGATTGTGTGGGTTTCCGCCTATCGACACGGGTTCTATACCGCCGCCGTAGATCGTTCCGGCAGATTTCAGAAACCTCGGTTTCGAACTACCGACGTATTCACCGTGGGAATCACCCCCTGGGGGCAGGAAGCGGGGACCTACCTCCTGACGGGAGCGGACGGCTTGTACCGGTGGCACGACGCCACCGCAACCAGGACCCCCGCGGCGGACCTTCCCACATCACTTCTGAACCGCCGAGACGGCGCGGTGCCCTCCACCACAACCCATCGCTTTAATGACGTCACCGCCGGACCGGGAGGCGAGTTTTTTGCAGGAATCATGCCCTGGTATCCTGACGACCCCGCCTATTCCGACGGTGGCGGCGCGCTGGTGCGCTTCGACGCCGTGGGAGATCCGGCCGCGGGTGTCCCGGTGGTGGTAGAGCCTGCCGGTCTCCTGCCGCCGCGCATTCCCAACGGCATGGGATTTAGCCCGGCCACTCACGGCGCACCGCAGTGGTTCTACTTCACCGACAGCCTCCGCCGGCGCATCTACCGGATGCCCTACACCGCGGATGCTTCCCCCGACCCGCTACCGGGTCCCGCGGAGGTGCTGGTGGACAGCACCAATCGTGCCGGGGTACCGGACGGGCTCGCGGTAGCCGCCGACGGGTCGATCTTCTCCGCCCGCTGGGGCGGTGGGTGCATCGATCGCTACGATCCCGAGGGGGTGCTCCTGGAACGCTACGCCGTTCCCATGCAACAGCCCAGCAGCATCGCCTTTGGCGGCCCCGACCGCGAGATTCTGCTGGTTACCTCCGCCACGGAACACCTCGCACCCCACGAGATCACCCCCACCGACGGTAT
>CAZNRF010000498.1:0-2438 GCA_964575075.1 uncultured Spirochaeta sp.
CGACGGCGAGGAGGTGGAGTTTTCATCTCCCCGGGACGCGATCGACCGCGGTCTGGGCATGGTACACCAACACTTCATGCTGGTGGACACGCTGACGGTGACGGAGAACATCATTTTGGGATCCGAGCCGGGTAAGGGTCCGCAAATCGACTACAAAACCGCCTGGAAGCAGGTGAAGCAACTCAGCGACCGTCATGGCTTGCGGATTGATCCCGACGCCAAGATCATGAACCTCTCAGTAGGACTCCAGCAGCGGGTGGAGATTCTCAAGGCCCTCTATCGGCAAGCGAAAATTCTGATTCTCGATGAGCCCACCGCCGTGCTTACCCCCCAGGAAGTGGAAGAGTTTTTCACGGTGGTCCGGGCGCTCCGGGATAACGGGGTTTCGATTATTATCATTACCCACAAGCTGGAAGAGGTGAAAGCGATCTCCGACCGGGTGTATATCCTGCGGCGCGGCAAAATCGAGGGTGAGCGCAACACCGCTGACGTCTCCAAGGAAGACCTGGCCAACCTGATGGTCGGGCGCTCCGTGGTTCTTACCGTTGAGAAATCGGCCCATACTCCCCAATCCCAGCCAATCTTTCAGATCGAGGATCTTCGTGTCACCGACGACCGCGGTATCGCGGCGGTGGAGGGGCTTTCCCTGGATGTCCGTCCCGGAGAGATCGTGGGTATCGCCGGGGTGGACGGTAATGGGCAGAGTGAGCTGGCGGAGGCGATAATGGGCCTCCGGCCGGTGGCCTCAGGCGTTCTCAATCATGAGGGAGTGGATATCAAGCACCTCAGTACGAAGGAGCGGATTCACCGCCGCATCAGCTATGTACCGGCGGACCGTCACCGCTACGGCCTGGTTCTGCCGTTCACGGTGGCGGAGAACCTCGCGATCGGGTATCACGATCGTGCCCCCAACGCATCCGCCCACGGGTGGCGCCTGGAGTACGGCGCGATGGCAGCCCGGGCGGGGCAGCTGATCAAGGATTTCGACATTCGAACTCCCGGCCCACTGGCCCCGGCGGGAAATCTCTCGGGTGGTAACCAGCAGAAGGTGATCCTGGCGCGGGAATTTACTCGCGAGCCGTCACTTCTGGTGGTGAATCAACCAACCCGGGGGCTGGATGTTGGTGCGATTGAGTACATTCACTCCCAGATTCTGGCGATGCGCGATCAGGATGTGGGTGTTCTCCTTATTTCACTCGAACTGGAAGAGATCTTTGGGCTGGCCGACCGCATCCTCGTAATGTATGAGGGCGCAATCGTCAAAGAGTTCAAGACCAGTGAGACCAATGAACGGGAAGTTGGTCTGTACATGACCGGTGGCACAAAGGAGCAGAGCGCATGAGTACATCGGTGAATACCCAATCGGCTGGCGTGCTTTCGCGACTCTTATATGCCGCCACCGTCGTGCTTGGTGCTGCCGGCACCGTGCTGTGGCTTGGTGCCACCATGTCGCGGGGAGAGACTTCATACTTCTGGGGAATATGGCTGATCGTTGCGGCCGCCGCGCTGTACCTGTGGCGGTACCGTATGGTGAACGGCACCGGGGAGCTCAAAGACCTTCTGCGTCGTGCCGGACGGACGATGGCGGTCCCCATCATGGGTCTCGTTCTGGCGATTGTTATCGGTGGCCTGATTATGCTCCTCACCGGCTACGATCCGATCGAATCCTACGGAGCGATGTTCTTTGGTGGGCTGGTCCGGAATTGGCACATTTCGGTCCTCAACGCGGCGCCACTGATCTTCACGGCGCTTTCGGTGGCATTTGCCTTCAAGGCGGGACTGTTCAACATTGGTGCTGAGGGGCAGTACTATCTGGGTGCGATGGCGGCAACGTGGTTGAGCCTTCGGATTGCGATGCCGGCGTTGGTTACGATTCCGTTGGTGTTTATCTTTGCCGGGATCCTCGGCGCGATCTGGACGATTGTTCCTGCATTTCTCAAGGTTCGTACCGGCGCCCATGAGGTGATTACCACGATGATGTTGGCCCATACCGCGCGGTATTTGTCACCAATCTTTATTCGAGCCAATGGTGGCGATCCGGCTACCAGCACCCATCCGTACGTGACGACCAGAATCCCGGAGAACTCGTTCCTGCCCCGCTTTGCGGAGTTTTTGCCCGAGGCCAACTATCGGGTTCATGCGGGAATTCTCATCGCGATCGGCGTAGCTCTGGTGATTCACTACATCCTGTACCACACCAGTTGGGGATTCGAGATTCGCGCGGTAGGTGAGAACAAGGACGCCGCTCGGGCACAGGGCATTTCCGTGGGCAAGAATATCTTCCGGGCATTGCTCATCGCCGGCTTTCTCGCCGGGCTCGCTGGATTCAACCAGGTGAACGGTCTTGACCACCACCTCTTTGAGAACTTGCAAGCCGGATATGGGTGGAACGGCATCTCCGTGGCACTCCTGGCGGGGGGTAATCCGATCGGCGTGAT
>CAZNRF010000499.1:0-2433 GCA_964575075.1 uncultured Spirochaeta sp.
GGGGGGCGGTGGGGGCATGGATTTTCGTGTTCCGCCGGCGGCGCCACCCCCGGGCGGCCCCCCCGGCGGCCCAGGCCACCACGCCGGCCCGGCCTCCCGCGCCCGCCCCCACGCCGGCTCAGGCCACCACGCCCGACCGGGCCCCCGCCCCATCACAGATCCCTTCCGTCTTTCCCCGCGGCGCGGTTCTCGCGTGGTTGCTTCTCAACGGTATTCTGGTGGTGACCAATTGGTTCGTATATATCTGGGCGGTGTCATCGGGGCGTACACTGGACGCAAGCCTCGGCTACTACATCAATCCGCTGGTGAGTGTCCTGCTGGGAATGGTGTTTTTCGGAGACCGGTTGACCCGGCTGCAGTGGGCGGCGGTGGCCAGCGCCACAGTGGGGGTGCTGTTTCTCACGCTTCGGCTGGGGGTATTCCCCTGGGTATCGCTGACGCTGGCGGGGACGTTCGGTACGTACGGAGTGATCAAGAAACGCACCGCCTTAACCCCGATTCACAGCCTGGCCGTCGAACTCACGCCACTGTCTATAATTGCCGCAGTGGCGATCGGGTGGGGAATAGTTGAGGGCTCCGGTGTTCCGGTCAACGGCGACTGGCGGGCGGCGTCGTTTCTTCTGGGAGCGGGGGCTGTGACGGTGGCCCCGTTGCTCCTCTTCGGGATGGCGGCACAGCGCATCCGCCTGTCGGATGTGGGCTTTCTGCAGTACATTGCGCCGACGTTGATGTTTCTGATCGCCCTTACGGTATTTGGCGATCCGCTGGAACCGGCGCGCCTGGGAGGATTTGTTTTCGTGTGGATCGGGCTGGCGATGTACACCTACAGCAACTATCGAACCCGTAGCCGAACCCGTAGCCGTACCCGTAGCCGTACCCGCAGCCGTACCCGCAGCCACAGCCGTACCCGCAGCCGGCGCGGAGCCCGATAGCCGCAACTCGGGCACACCATCCGGCCGACGCCCCATCGGCCGGCACGCTGCCACCAGCACGCTACTAACCAGCACGCTACCGGTCAGCACGCTACCGGTCAGCACGCTACCCACCGCCTGCTACCACCGCCGGCTAACCGCCAGCTACATCGAAAAGCTCCCGCCGATCCCGATCGAGACCCCCCGCAGAAGGACTCTCATTTGCGATATCGTGTCATCGGCGTCAAACGTCTGCACTTCAGAGACGCCCGCTTCCACGTACTCACCACTCACTTTCAGGTCGTGGTAGACATGCCGATAGCTCACATCGAGGCCCACGCGGATCTGGTCGATTTGCACACCGGCCCCGGCTCCCACAATCCACCCGCCACCCACGCCGCTATCGACATCGAGGTCGGTGATCGCCACCGTGTCAGGATCGTTCCCAAATGTCCCGGCGTCGCGTAGGTCCCGGGCGATCTGCCGCTCAAACGGGCGCAGACTGAAGTTGTAATTCAGCGCTCCACCGCCGTAGACGTCGAAATAACCGGGACCGGCGGGGATATGGACTTTTGCCAGGAGGTATGTAAGCAGGCTGTCGGCATAGAACCAGGGGCCGCCGGTGGAAAGCGCCTTCTCGGTTCCTCCGGATTCATCATGTAATGTGCCGTCCGGAGACAAACCGTAAATCTGGTTGTAGCTGATTCCGACGGGTATGCTCAGATACTCTCCCAGCCCGAGAGAGGTTTCGAGGGATGACTCAAACGAGATGCTTCCCGTTTCACCTTCGAACATGTCCCACGGTACAAAGACGGAGATTCCGCCCCCGAATGACTGGCTCATAGCCGGGACTGAAGCCACCATCATCAGCACAACCGTCAGCAGTGTTTGCCGTGCACCACTCCGATTTTTCATTCTTTTTAATATCGTCGGCAAGTGCCACACTTCACAACCCTGTAATACACAATATGAGTGGATGGCAGATCGGAATGGCAGGGCTGCTTTGGGCGGCGTCGATCGTGGCGGTGCGTCCGATGGCGGCGGAGGACTTGGTGCTCCTATCGGACGCAGAGGCCCTCCCGGCGGCAGATGTGTCCGTGGAGGTGGCGGCTCCCCCGGAGCCTGCGGGAGAGTTCTCCCGGGAGATTCTCATCCAGTCGGACCAGGATGGATTGTTTATGCAGCGAACGATCGCCGACATCGCGGGCACGCGCTGGATGTGGCGCTCAGAGGGCACGGTTGTTGTATACGAGGAAACGGCGTTGGCCGGTGGCTATGTGGAAGAACGCCGCATGCTTGGAGCGCCGCGGGAGGGTTTTGCCCACCGCGCGGGATGCGAGGCTGGACCGTTAACGCTGGGGCCTATCGCGTTTCGCGGCGTGTATCACCGTCTTCTGGACCCTGCCGCCGGCGGCACCACTTGGTCTTCCCTCTCGGATCGTCCCGAACTTCGGCTTGATCGAAGCATGGAACCATCTCGCTGGACGGGAGTCGGTCTGGATGGGGTCGTGCCGGTCCGGAT
>CAZNRF010000500.1:0-2430 GCA_964575075.1 uncultured Spirochaeta sp.
GTTGCCGTTCGACCGAGCCTGCGCGTCCGAGGCCGCCGGAGTCCGGGCGGGTCTGGAGCAGGCAGGGAGGCCGATCGGCCCCGTCGATGTACTCATCGCCGGTACGGTTCTCGCCCATAACGGGGTATTGGTCACCCATAATGTAGAGGAGTTTCGTCGTATACCTGAACTGCGCGTTGTGGACTGGTATCAGGAACCGTAGACAACCGTACCGATGCGCGGACTGGCCGGCAGAGCCGTGATCCCAGGTGCGTTTTCCCATTGCGTTGTTTCGGACTCCTTCCGACACGATCTTGATCGTCTTACCGATGCCGAGCACTACCTTTTTTCGGCGACGGATCTTCGTCCGGTGGTGGAGAAGGAATTGCTTCACCACGATATTCTCCGTGAAATGGGAGACACGGGTCTGCTGCGGGACCTCGTGGTTATGGGTGGAACGTGCCTGTGCCTGTGTCACGGATCTGGAGCCGGACCTTTTCCTGGAACGGCTGTCAGGCCTTGGGTCAATACTGGAAACCCGCCTGTACACCAAGTACCAGCTGCCGGCACGGGATGCTTAGCCGATCCTTCCGCGCAATCCCTACCGCGTGGAAATGGGTACCTCAGGTTTGATTGTTGACACAGCGGGATGTTGCTGCCGAACGTTCGCTCATCGATAGGAAAGCCGTTGATCGCGGTCTGACCCTCACGAGGATCGAAGAGCGCATCAACGAGCGGATTTCCGAGGCCGAACCACTGCATCGCGAGTTTATCGGCGAGATGAACCGTTTTTTACCCCCGGGGGATCTGCGCACTGCAGTAAACGATCCACGCTACTGGGAGTATCTGATGGGTCTGGTTCCGACGCGTATACCTGCCGGATAATGGTGCTGACCGGGTGGGTTCCCATACTCCGTCGATTCGGTACGGTACGTTGGGGTGGGGAGGGTGCTCCGCAGACCGTCAGTTCGTTTAGCGCCATCATCCAATGCCAATCGGGAACGATCGCCTGAACAAACGGGACGGCAGTCAATGCTCGGACCGGTTCGCCGGGCCGGGATCTTCGGTGGTGATCTCAACGTACCGGGCGGCAAAGGCGTTGAAGTCCTCCAACCGATCCAGTAACGGGGTCAGCCGGTTGATGTCGATTTCGTCGTAGTCGTGGACCAGCAGGTTGCGAAGTCCGACCATTTTCTGGAAAGTCTCGGCCAATTCCTGCTCCAGGAGTCCGTACTGTGCGAGCAGTTCGATACACTGGCGGTATGTAGATGGCGATCCCAGATTGCGCTTTGCGACGATTTCGCAGGCGAGATCAATGACGATCTGAATGGACTCCATCAAGCCGTACCGCACGGCCCACTGCGAGCGGCGTGTTGATAACGGATCGGATCGCAGTTCTTCCAGGGTTATGACGTTTTCTTCCAGTCGCGCGATTCGGTCAGACATAGTTGCGTTTTCCCATTGTGTTGTTTCGGACTCTGCGATGGAGTGCCTCTTGATTGAGGGATCGGAGATAGGCGGTGTCCAGATAGGAGAGGAACGCGCGCTTCTTGAAGTAGGCGTAGCTATGGCGCCGGCGCTCGTAGAGAAGGACCCCTTCCGAGGCGATCTTGAAGGCGAGTTCCGGATCTCGTTCGGACAAACCCCTGACAAGGAGTATGTCCACCGGGCGGCCGGTGACAGCCTCGATAGACCCGGCGGCGTCGCCGAGGGTCAGTATGTCCGGTTCGGTTTCCGTTGACACGGCGATATCGATATCGCTGAACGGCCGAACGTTCCCCCGGGCGAAGGATCCGAACACACAGACGAACTCCGCATCCGGTACGCACCGGAGAACTTCCGTCCGGACAGTTGTTTCAACTTCGTGCACGGAGTCTACCATCTTCATCAGTATACTCGTATCGGAAGGCCTGGTCACGCGCGTGAAATGACCGAGAAACGCTCGACATGTCCCGGGGGCGTTTCGGCGCCATCGAGTGTATCCATACCAACCGGCACCTGACCAGATGCCGGGTTGATTGATATCTACCGATACCGCTCCGCCGCCCCGGAGAACCACTCCCGGGCGCGCTCGCGTAGCTCCGGCGGCTCGAGGATTTCCGCGTTGGGACCCCACTGGGATACCCAGAAGAGCACCTGGGACTGCTGGTTGGTGCGGAAGCGGACGATGATGCTCCCCCCGGGGAGGCGCTCCACTTCCTGGTCGGAATGCCACCGGCGTTCGGGGATCTTGCTGGCCGCCTCTCCGTCGAACCTGACGGCAATATCCACGGCGTCCTCGTTTACAAAGACGCCGAAGGACGGGTCGATGTAGTTCTCCACCGAGAATCCTTCGGGGCGGGTGAAGGACTCGTTGCGGAGGCGGGCGTGTTTGATCCGGAAGAGGGCGTAGATACGCACCTCCTGGTGGTGGTGGGACCAGCACAGGAGGTACCACTCACCCCGGTGGCC
>CAZNRF010000501.1:0-2429 GCA_964575075.1 uncultured Spirochaeta sp.
ACAAGAGATCAGCCGTGGTGGGCGGGGGCGGAATCTCCTCCCCGATACGCACGAACAGCGTCTCACTGTGAGCATACGCCTTCCAGTTGATACGTCGCGGATCGTCCCCTGGGTGATACGGCCGCGCTTCGATGAGTTCCTCACTGCGGGAGCGGGATACTCCTTCTCCGAGCGCCCCCGCAACGAGACCCGGTGGGGCCGGCGATTCCGCCACGGCGATTGCTTCCGGGAGCACCCGCAGGATCGGCGGGTAGCGGCTCTCCTCGGCCATATCGCGGTACCGTAGTATCACGGCAAACAGCGAGAGGGGATCGATACACCGAATCGTCACACTGCCGAGGTGGTACAGCCCCCGGCGTACCGCAGCGCACTGAATCTCGATGACGGAACCCGCGGTCCCCCCGACGAAGGCGGAGGCGGTGTGCGTTCTGCTGCCGGCCACGAGGGTAACCTCCGCCGTGGCGCCGCCGATCGCTACGGATCCGACAAGGCCCACCGTCGGCGGCGATTGACAGCCCTGCCCGTACTGCACCTCTCGAGTGTGCCCCGGTGGAAGAACCCCGGCGCGGGAGAGGCGTATCCATCGGACCACCGCCACCACCAGCCCGAAGACGAGGGTCACGGCAAGTCCCGCGCCCAGCAACAGCGCCACCGGTTCCCGCCGGGGAACGCCGGCGCTCAGCGCAACGGTGGCGGCAAAAAAAAAGCGATAGCCCCGGCGGTGGGTACGATTCGTCGGCGAAAGAGGACCGGTTCCTGGATGAGCACCTCAGACACCGTCCACCTCCCGCAGATGGGCAACTGCCGCCGTCACATGCTCCCGGATGATGTCTGCCGCGGAATACTCCTGCCCCGCCGGGCGGACGCGATGGGCCAGCACCGCCGCCGAGAGGTCCTGAAAGTCGCGATCGGTGACGTAGTCACGCCCGCGCAGATAGGCCACGGCGCGCATCGCATCCACCATGTGCAGACTACCCCGCGGTGAAATTCCGTAGTGCAGCCGGCGATCCTCACGAGTGGCCGCCGCCACCGACACGACCGCACGGCTGAGTTCTTCCCGGCAGTATACGCCCGCCGCTGCGGACCGCGCCGCCAGTAACTCATCCCGACTCACCACCGGTGTGAGGGTGGGCAGCAGTGTGCGGCCGGGGTCGTCCTGAAGAATGGAGAGCTCCGTGTCCGCATCGGGGTATCCCAGGGACAGGCGCATCATGAAGCGGTCGAGCTGTGCCAGAGGCAGTGGATAGGTCCCTTCCATCGAAACGGGATTCTCCGTGGCTATCACCAGAAAGAACTCATCCAGGGGATAGGTCGTCCCACCCACCGTAACTTGCCGTTCGTTCATCACCTCCAGGAGAGCCGACTGAACCTTCGGGGTTGCCCGATTGATCTCATCCGCCAAGACCACGTGGGCGAAGACCGGCCCCGGCGTAAAGGAAAACCGCCGCCGCGCGGGGTCGTAGATATCAACCCCGGTAAGATCATAGGGAAGCAGATCGGGGGTGAACTGAATACGACGAAAGACCAACTCCGCCTCTCCAGCCCCCACGAGATGCGCGACCGCTCGGGCGAGACTCGTCTTACCGGTACCGGGAACATCTTCCAACAGTACATGGCCACCGGCGACAACCGCGGCGGTAAACAGCTCCAGCGAGGTATCGGTACCGCGAACAACCGCGGATAGCTGGCGTCGGAACGCTTCAAGACTCACGCTGAGAGCCTACACTACCCACCCGGTATTGCGGAAGTTGCAGGATGTGCCGGATTTCATCGAACCGGTCCCGCACCGGGTAGGCTCGACCCTCCCGAAGGCCAAACAGGCGGAGCTCCACCGGTTTTCGGAAGATCTGTTCCGCCGCCGCCCGGTAGACACTCATCTGGCCCGCGTAATCCTTTGGGTTCAACTGATGGTCCGTTTTGTAATCAATCACCCACACCACATCGGAGGATTCAACCACCAGGTCCATAGTACCGGAGATAGAGATATCAAGCCCCTCCGGAACAAGTACGAAGGGCACCTCCGTTTCGATCGTCCCGGAGCAAATCGTGTGAAAGAACTCCGAATCGATGAACCGCTGCGCCAGCTCCCAGCTTTCGCCGAGCAACTCCCGGTCTACCAGTTGCGCCGGCCCTGGCCCGAGAGCACTCTCGGCCCAGGGAGGAAAGGCGAGCCACTCCTCCCGAGTAACCCGCGGTTCCCCAGCGGCGCCACCACCCGCCGCGGCACTACCAGCACCGAGCGCACCACCACCGGCGACGGCCGCGCCCTCGCTCCCGGTGCCGTCGGCGGAAGCCGTCATCGCCACGATTCGCTCCAGGAGGGCATGGGTGAGCGTTCCCAAAAGCGAGGCGTCCGGGCCCGCCTCGGCCCCGGCGGTGGTCTCCCCGTCGGCCCCACTCGTCCCGTCGGCACCCGACCCGGCACCGGC
>CAZNRF010000502.1:0-2419 GCA_964575075.1 uncultured Spirochaeta sp.
GGATCGATCATCGGGTGAAACACCTGATCCAACTGGTTCGGCGTTACCCGAGTGACCGCCTTTTCTTCGTCGATGAGACCCTCGTCTACCATGTCGACTGCGATTTTAATCGCCGCGGCACCGGTACGCTTTCCGTTGCGGGTTTGCAGGATGTAGAGAAATCCCTGCTGGATCGTAAACTCCATATCCTGCATATCCTGATAATGCGCCTCGAGCTTGGCTCGGACATCATCCAGCTGCTGATAGATCTCAGGGCTCTGCTCCGCCAGCGTCTTGAGCGTCTTAGGCGTCCGGATACCGGCCACCACATCTTCACCCTGGGCGTTCATCAGATACTCACCGTAGAAAACCTTCTCACCGGTGGACGGATCGCGGGAGAAACACACCCCCGTACCAGAATCGTCACCGAGGTTCCCGTATACCATAGAGACGATGTTTACCGCGGTGCCGATGAGGCCCTTAATATCGTTAATGCGACGGTAGGTAACGGCCTTCGGATTGTTCCAGCTACTAAAGACGGCACCGATCGCATCCCACATTTGCTTGACCGGATCCTGCGGAAACTGCTCGCCGGTGGCCTTGGAATAGATCTGTTTGTACTCTTCGGTGAGTCTCTTGAGATCCTCGGTGTCCAGATCGGTGTCTTCCTCGACACCTTTCTTCTTCTTCATCCCCTCCAGGGCGTGCTCGTACGGCTCGATGCTCGTACCTTTCACAACATCACTGAACATCTGAATAAAGCGGCGATATGCATCCCAGGCGAAGCGCTCACTGCCCGACACCTCGGAAAGGCCCTTCACCGCGTCGTCGTTCATACCCAAATTGAGCACGGTATCCATCATGCCCGGTAACGATGCGGCTGCCCCGGAGCGCACGGAGACCAACAGCGGGTCCTTGGCATCTCCGAGCTTCTTTCCCATCAGCTTCTCGAGGCGGCCAAGATGCTCCATAACCTCTTTCTCGAGGCCGGCGGGATACTGCAAGTCGTTATTAAAAAACTCTTGGCAGGTCTCTGTTGTGATCGTGAAGCCAGGCGGCACCGGCACTCCGATGCTGGACATCTCGTGCAAGTTTGCGCCTTTTCCGCCCAGCAGTTCTTTCATGCTCGCGGAACCCTCGGCTTTGCCGTCCCCAAAAAAATAGACGCGCTTTTCAGCCATAATTCGGTTTACCCCCGGAAATGTAATTTGTGTTCGGATCGTATGATACGAGTGATACACTAAAACGAAACAGCCCCACTGTCAACGTTCGATGACGGTGGGGCGTGTCTGCTGTGATGCACTGATTCTGCCATTACGGACCTGCTCGGCCCCCTACGCTACGTAAGACTCCAAGTGCTGCGCCCGTTTGGGATGCTGAAGCCGACGCAGTGCCTTCTTTTCAATCTGGCGAATCCGTTCCTTGGTAAGACTGTAGCGGTCACCGATCTCCTTCAAGGACAACGGGCTGCGTCCATTGAGTCCGAAACGGAACTGGATGATTTCCGCTTCCTTCTCGGTAAGTGTTGCCAACACCTGGTTAATGTCTTCTTTGAGGGAGCGCTCGATCATCAGCGCCTCCGGCTGCACGTAGTTGTGGTCTTCCACGAAATCGCCGAGCACCGATGAGTCCTTCTCCTGATATACGGGAGTCTCAAGGGACACCAGGTCGCGGGAGATATTCACCAGATCAGCGACGTGATCCGGCGTCATGTCCAGGGTCCGGGCGATTTCCTGCAGTTCCGCCTCCTCCCCTTTTGAGCCCTGAATGTCCTTCCGGACCTTCTCGATCTGAACGAGTTCATTGGCGCGGTTCAACGGAAGGCGGATCATGCGGGACTTCTCGCAGATCGCCTTCAGGATCGCTTGACGGATCCACCAAACCGCGTAACTGATAAAGTGATATCCCTTATCTACATCAAATCGCTCGATCGCGTTCATGAGCCCGATGTTACCTTCACTGATAAGGTCAGATAACGGGAGCCCCTGGTTCTGGTACTTTTTGGCGACGTTGACGACGAAACGCAGGTTAGCCTGAATGAGGGCGTCTTTCGCTTCCTGGATTCCTTGCGCCGCCCGCCGGGCGTGATAGTCTTCTTCTTCTCGCGTGAGAAGCGGGATTTTATTGATCTCTTTGAGATACATTGAGAGGACGTTTTCATCATCGGAACGTCGGGTGGTGGTACTCGTGTTGGAACGCGTTGCAGTTGCTGCCATTACTATCCTCCGTCAATAGATAAGCAAGCGGTGTGCCAACCCTGCATTTTATTCTCTCTGGCGCCCAATCCTTTACATTGTAGACATTTACCGTCATGGTGCTCCATGGTTTTTCGGAAGGGTTCCGAACAAGATCGAGTCATTCCGACCCAAAGTGACCCAGTCCGGCAAAAACCGGGTGAAAATGGCCCAATCTGGCCCGATTGTGCCGATCAATGGGTTCC
>CAZNRF010000503.1:0-2410 GCA_964575075.1 uncultured Spirochaeta sp.
AATGCAAGTGTTGATTTCCAACAAGTTATGACTCATTATGTTGAACTTGGGCTAGGTAAAAATGTTGACAGTTATAATCCCAGTCTATTGTGTTGAAAACTACCTTAATGAAGCTGTTGCTTCGGCCTTACGCCAAGATGACGTTTCTGAAATAATACTTATTGAGGACGGGTCGCCTGATAATTCCCTGGCAGTTTGTCAGAAGTTAGCCCAGTCCTATCGCAGCGTCAAGGTTCTACAGCACCCGGATTGCGGAAACCATGGTGCGGGAGCTAGTCGTAATCTTGGTATTCGCGAGGCAACAAATGAATGGATTGCGTTTCTTGATGCAGACGATTTTTACCTTGACAATCGCTTCGAGACGTTTTTCGAGACAATCCACTCCCATCCAGATGCAGACGCTGTATGCGAAGCTGTAGGCGTTCACTTTGAGACGGATGAGGACGAGAAGGCATGGACCAGACCAAGAATCAACACCTTGGAGCGAGCTTTTAGCCCTGCGGAACTCTTTCGGAACCAAGCCCCAGTTGGAAATCGGGGGTTCTGTTGTACGCCTGGCTGGACTGTTCGGAAAAGCGCTCTTGAAAGAGTTGGGATGTTCCCCCCCCATCTTCGGATTCATCAGGACACGGCATTGTATGTCAAACTCGCAGCCGCGACAACCGTATATACTGGCCAATTAAATGCCCCTGTGGCCATGCGCCGTGTCCATGATGCCAATCGCATTACGGCTGTGCTAAATGGACCGTTGAACCGTCGCATTCATGCTCGAGCAGCTTTCTGGCACTATCTGTGCCGTTGGGGCGAAGGGAAGCTCAGCAAACAGGACATGAAGCTGATCAAAGAGCGGTTTTTTGAAGACATTCAGTTAATAGACAGGGGAGAGAAGTCTCACTGGCTCCTGCGCTGTTTCGCCGGATTGCGAAACCTGTTGCTTTTGCCAATGTTTTATCCGCGCACACTTGCTGTCCAGCAATATTACCTCCACACGTTTAGATCTTGTCTTGAAGTCTTTTGGCTTGGAGCCAAGAGTATTTTGAAGCATTTGATGCCAAGCCATCCGGCTAGGCATGATGGATAATTGTACCATGTTAAAATTTGGATAAATAGTCAATGAAATCGCCTGTACTCTCAATCATAATACCAACGAAAAACCGATCGGTTCTTCTGCGTGAAGCCATCAAGTCCATCGAGGCACAGTCAAGTGCAAATTGGGAACTCGTTATCGTTGATGACGGATCGGATGATGATACGGAATCGATGGTTCAGACATTTTCCAATCGTGATCCTCGCATACGTTTTTTTCATCGAACGGGCGATGTATGCGGAGCTCCTGTGAGCAGAAATCAGGGGTTTACCAAATCTACCGGCGATGCTGTCATGTTCCTGGATTCGGATGATTTGGTTACACCCAACTGCGTGGCGCATCGACTGGGCGCTCTGGAACGGCATTCGACCGTCGATATGATAGTCAGTCAAGGCGGCATTTTCAGACATTATCCGGGAGACATAGGATTGCTTTATAATCGCTTGGACTTCGAGGATGATCTGGGGCATTTTTTAGTTCACGACAATCCATGGCATACCAGTGGACCAACATGGCGACGGGAAGCATTTGAGAAGGTTGGTCTCTGGGACGAGTCATTGCCCAGCTGGCAGGACTGGGATCAGAATGTTCGCTCCTTGATCGCAGGACTCAGATATATGAAACTGGCCAAGGTCGATTACTATACGCGGGTGGTGGGAGGACGCAGCACAATAAGCGCAAGCTCTCACAACTTCGAAAATATACGAAGCCATGTGGAATGCTGCAAGAAGGTGCAGCGGCTCTTTATGCAACACGGCATACTTACACCTAGGTATCAAGAAGCTCTCACCGGTAATTTCTTTTTCCTGTGTCGGCATTATATCGAAGCACATCGGAGTGGTCATGCGCTCAAGACATGGTTCAACCTCCGACGACAAAACTGTGTCCCATTCACATCGTTTCTTATCGGCGTGATTGCCTTAACTAATGATGTTGCTATCAAGAAATGCCATGCGACTATGAGGTGGTTGGGAAACAAATGGCTTCATCTGTTTTGGAAGCCGTGGATGTTTCCCTTTTCCTCCGACACGTATTATTGCTTGCCAAAATCAACTGACAATCCTTCGGCTGAGACAGTTAACGAAGACTCCCAAAACCATACGGCTAAAATGGCAGGCGAAAAGAATGGAATGGACTGAGGAACAGCATGGCCATACAACTTACAAGCAACGGTAAAGTCACCCCTGTTTTTTTGCATATTCCCAAGACCGGCGGGATTTGGGTTACGGAGGTACTCGAACATCTGCGACTGGTCGAGAGACATCTCGGACATCGGCATGGAGATCTGGACCGGGCGATCTACCATGAGAATTTCATGTGGGG
>CAZNRF010000504.1:0-2405 GCA_964575075.1 uncultured Spirochaeta sp.
CCTCCGCCGGGCCGCCCCCGATAAAGCGTACTCCCGCTGCGCGTTGCCAGTGGTGATCGTTCCATGCCAGCGATGTGGCGATGCGCTCCTGCACGGCGGCGCGAGGCAGCGTGGTGAGTTCCTGACGATGCAAGATCGTCCGGAGGTGGATCTCGATCCGGCCGCGGCGCGGGTTGCGCGCCCAACGTGGTTTGGATAGATAGCCACCGCGAATCTCTGCCGCCACCACCGGAGCGCCGAGGATGCGTGCCAGCTTCGCCGTGGCCGGCGGTATCGGCCGGGGCCGCCCATCCCAGGTGCGCTGCCCCTCAGGGAAGAGGGCAACGATCTTCCCGTGGGCGATCTCTCGTTGCAGAATTCGCAGGCTCTCCATATCGGTGCGCGCTTTGGCTTTGGGAATCGCCCCCATTGCCGACATCAGGAGGCGCATACCCCGGGTGCGGAAGTTGCCGTCCGCCGCGAGAAAGCGAATCGGCACGCCGAGGCCGAAAGCCAGGAGAAAGGGATCCCAAAAATTGACGTGGTTCGACAGGAGGAGCATCGGCCCGTGGCGCGCTGCTCGCCGATCGTGATCGTGCACTGAAACGCGGTAGTACCACCACAACCAGCGCCCCACCGTTGATCCCAGGATGTGCAGCATGATGGAAGCGGAGCGACGCGACATGACCGGTACTGTAGACGGGGCCCGTGGTGTGATACAATCCCGATTCACCGCCGGGAAGGTAGGAAGGAATGGAGAATCCCATGGATATAGCACGTCCCGCCGAGGTCATCGTGGTGGGGGGCATCAACAGCGATATCAGCGCCACCGTGGATGGGATCCTGCTGCCACGATCCTCCAATCCGGGGTCCGTCTCGCTGGCCGCCGGCGGTGTCGGGCGAAATATCGCCCACGGTTTGGCGTTACTCGACGTTCCGGTGGCCCTCGTGGGGGTCGCGGGACGAGACCCGCTCAGCGATTGGGTGCTCGCGACTACCGCGGACTCCGGGGTGGAGGTTGGAGGCGTGCTCCGACTCGATGGAGCCCGGGTCGGTACCTACGTGAGTATCATCGCCGCAGGAGAGATGGAAGCAGCGGTCTCGGATATGAACGCTGTTGATATGCTTTCGGCGGAACGAGTGGTGACCGGGCTCGAATCAGCGGCGACCGGCGGCGTACCGAAGGTAGTAATCGTGGATCTCAATATCGCCGTTCCGGCGGTTCAGGCGGCCCTCGATTGGTCGGCACCGCGAGGGGTGCCGGTGGTTATTGAGCCGGTGAGTGTTGCCAAGGCGCGCCGCCTGGAGCAGATCCGCGGTGAGATCGCCCTCGTCACCCCGAACGCCGACGAGGCGCACGTCCTCGACGAGATCCGCCTCGCCGGCGGTCTGCCGGATATCTCCCGCTGGGTGATTACTCGGGGCGCCGAGGGCTGCGGCGTGTGGGATCGCGGCGCGTCGGCGGAGCGATTCTTCCCAACCCAACCGGTGGAAGGAACCAACGCCAACGGTGCCGGGGACGCGTTTGTCGCCGGATTCGTTGCGGCGATGACCGCCGGTGCCGAATTGGAAGCGTGTGTCGCCTGGGGGATGGCTGCCGGGGCGATCACCGTGGCCTCACCTGACACGGTGGCAGCGGAGCTATCGCAGGCGGCGGTGAACGCCGCAATACGCCGGAAATAGAGGAGTACTGATGATGGAACAGCGATATATCACGATAGAACCAACGGTGGCGGCGGCACTTGACGGGGGCCGGCCGGTGGTGGCCCTGGAGTCTACGATCATCTCTCACGGGATGCCGTACCCGCGGAACGTGGAGACCGCCCGTGAGGTGGAAGCGATCGTCCGGGAGGGTGGAGCTACGCCGGCGACGATCGCGATTATGGGCGGCACGTTTCGGATCGGCCTCACCGAGGATGAACTGGAGGAGCTGGGCCAGCGGGGCGATGTGCTCAAGGCGAGCCGCCGGGACGTGGGTCTGGCACTGGCGACGCGTCGCACCGCGGCGACCACCGTGGCTACTACGATGATCGGCGCGGCGGCGGCGGGCATTCGCCTCTTTGCCACCGGCGGCACGGGAGGCGTGCACCGGGGGTAGCAGACCACGATGGACGTCTCCGCTGATCTTCCGGAGCTGGCGCAGACGCCGGTGGCGGTGGTTTCCGCCGGGGTTAAGTCGATCCTGGACATCGGACGGACCCTGGAGTATCTGGAAACGGTGGGAGTGCCGGTGATTACCTACGGCGCCGACCAGTTTCCGGCGTTTTACAGTCGGGAGAGCGGCTTTGCCGCGCCGCTGCGCCTGGATGATCCGGCCACGATCGGCGCGACCCTCGCCGCCCATTGGGAGCTCCCCACCGCCGGCGGCGTCCTGGTGGCCAACCCGATTCCTGAGTCGGATGCCATGGAGTACGGTGAGATCGAAG
>CAZNRF010000505.1:0-2403 GCA_964575075.1 uncultured Spirochaeta sp.
TGCACCGGCTCGCTTCCAGTTGCCAGTGGCGTGAGCGTCCGTACCTTTTGCGATAATCGTAAGCTGTGGATTGAGCTGTCGCGCAGTAAGCGTGACAAATACATTGTCCGCATCGGAGGGAAGCACCGCCACCAGACCCGTCGCTTCCTCTATGCGCGCCTCGTGAAGAATCGCCTCTTCCGAGGCGTCACCGTTTACGATCAGGATGCCCTCCGCATCCGCCAGCTCCGAGTGGTCGGGATCGCGCTCGATTACAACCAGCGGGGTACCGGCCTGAAGAAACTCGTTCACTACTTCCCGGCCGATATCTCCGGCGCCACATACGATATAGTGTTCCCGGATTCGCTTCAGTGTTCGTTCCATTCGACGCTCCTGCATAGTTGATACGATCTGTCCCTCGAAGAGGTAGCTCAGCACGGTAGAAAGGGAATACCCCACCGTGGCAACACTCACAACCAGAAACAGGATCGTAAAGTGCTGCCCAGCGGGAGACAGCGGGCGCACCTCGCTGAACCCGACGGTTGTCAGGGTGATGGCCGTCATATAGAGGCTCTCGGAAAGGGACCAATCCTCCAACAGAATATATCCTATCGTCCCTCCGGCGATCAGCGCGCAGAGTAACAGCGCCGACACCACAACGCGTATGCCGGAGTGCGGGAGACCGGTTCGGTACATGCGCGAAGCCTACACCACGCACGGGATGTCGGACTATACCATCCTCGGGGCCGTCCCTGGCCGTTGTTCTCAGGAGAGAGCCGGTTTCCACCGTAGCGGGCCCCTTACCGATACCCCGATTTCAGTAGTATCCTCTAGGCAAAGCAACACACGAAAGGAGCTAAAACAATGGAATATAGACAACTCGGCCGTTCTGGCCTCAAAGTTTCCGCCCTGTCTTTTGGATCATGGGTCACATTTGGGAAACAGGTCGATGTAGACCTGGCGGCGGAGGAGATGAAAGCAGCCCTGGACCACGGGGTGAACTTTTTTGATAACGCCGAGGCCTATGAGCACGGCGAATCAGAAATCGTGATGGGTAAGGCGATCAAGAAACTGGGGCTTGCGCGGAAAGACTACGTGGTATCCACGAAGATATTCTGGGGCGGTTCGGGACCCAACGATCGCGGACTTTCCCGAAAACACATCGTGGAAGGGGTACGAGCGGCGCTGACCCGCCTCCAACTGGACTATGTAGATTTGGTTTTCTGTCACCGCCCGGATCGAGAGACCCCCATCGAGGAGACGGTTCGTGCCATGAGCCACGTTGTCGATCGCGGGTGGGCGCTATACTGGGGTACCAGTGAGTGGAACGCCGAAGAGCTCCGGCAGGCGTATGAAGTCGCATACCGGCTGGGCCTGAATCCTCCGACGATGGAACAACCGGAGTACAATATGTTTCATCGCCGGCGGGTAGAAATCGAGTACGGACCGCTCTACCGCGATTACGGTTTGGGCACCACCATCTGGAGCCCCCTCGCCTCGGGAGTGCTTACCGGCAAGTACGGAAAAGGCATTAACGAGGGTCGCCTCACGCTACCGGGCTACGAATGGCTCAAGGAACGCTATGAGACCGCCGACGGCAAGTGGCGCATTGATACGGTGGAAAAACTGCGTCCGGTAGCGGATGAGTTGGGAGCAACCCTGGCCCAACTGGCGCTGGCGTGGACGCTGAAAAATCCGAATGTAAGCACCGTTATCACCGGAGCATCCAAGACCGAGCAGGTGGCGGAAAACATGAAAGCCCTCGATCTCTACCCAAAGCTGGACGACGGAATCATGGAGAGGATTGATGCGATTCTCGGAAACCGTCCGGCCCCGCTGGAGAGCTTCCGATAGGCAGATGGCGCCGGATGTGCCCGCGCCGGGGAAGGCCGCATGGCCTTTTCCGGTTGCTATCGCGCCTCGGTACGACTATTCTTTAGATATGGGATTATTCGATACGGTTTTCATGACACCGCCGCGCCGGTGCAGCAACTGCGGATCAGATATTGACCAGGTCCAGACCAAAGCGTTTGAGCCCGGGCTTCGTGAGTACGCAGTGGGAGATATGATCACGGGAACGCCGATCGTAAGTGGCGTGATACGGGAAGACCTGTACTGCCCGTCATGTAACCAGACCCCGCAAAAAGTGTATTTTGCCGTCTGGCACTCGTTGTTGGTGGGTGTCTGTGATGATGCACATGAGGCGGAAGAGCGCATCCGCACGGTAGACCGAGCTGAGCTTCTCGACTACCTATCGCAACACCAGCAGCAAGCCCTGCAATGGCACGATCGGTTCTCCCGTCTGTACGGGGAGTTGCAGAATCTCCACGATTACCAACAGCGGAGCAATGAAGCCCAGGATACCACGGACCGGAACAGTCCAAAATTCTTTCGCATTCGCGAGTTCGTGGACAGTGAAGACCC
>CAZNRF010000506.1:0-2398 GCA_964575075.1 uncultured Spirochaeta sp.
GGACACCCCGGGGGCCTGGTACGACTGTATGCGCGTTCTGGCGGATCGTAAACTCAACCTGAAAAAGCTCGAGTCCCGTCCGATTCTTGGTGAGCCCTGGCGGTATATGTTCTACGTAGATGTGGAGCTTCCCGAAGACCGTGACGAATTCGCGCCGGCGTACTCAGCCCTCGAGGAAGTGGCTCGAGACGTTCACATGCTGGGAATGTTTCGAAGCTCCCGGGGGTTCGACCGCTCGTAACGCGCCGGGGAGCACGGGAATACCGGAGATGATCACTTCCGGCGCTCGCGGTCCCGACTGTAACAGCTGCCGAGGCGGCGCGTACGGCCCCGGGGGCGGTCTCAGCTGTCGGTGATGCCGAGTTTCCGCAGCTGCTCCCGCTCTTCTTGCTTTGCCACATACTGCCGGGCCTTTTTGCGCCCCCGGCCTAGATGATCGGTGATCGTGACGATCTCGGAGTTGACCGAGCGGAGCTGTGAACGCTGATCGCGGCTCACCTCGGTTTTGAAAAACGTCTCCAGTCCTTCCAGCTTGCGTACCACGTCCAGTAGTTCTTGTGCGTCTTTTGTGACGAACTGCAACAAGGCGTCTTCATCGGTGTTCTGGAGTTTCGTCCACGCCGAGCCGGATCGGGCCATGAGACCGTTGTACACCCGGGATCGACGACGCAACGCTTCCAGAAACGCATCGAAATTGACGTCCTCTGATTTGTGAGCGCCGGTGGATTTATCGACATAGTCGATCGTGTAGATTCGCTCATCAGATTCCTTGCCGCGCATTCTGTCCCAGATCTGTTTCAGCATCTCGCCAAAGGAGATCTTCCGGCTCTCCAGAACGAGAACATTGTCGCTGAGCTTACGGCCCGCCTCTTCGAGTGGCCGACTGGCTGCTGCCAGCGTTCGGGCAGACTCCAGGAGCATCTGCTTCAGATCATCCTGGGGCTTCTGCGCTTTAGCCGGCGCCGTAGAGGTTGATAGATCATCGAGCAGCGTCCGGCGAATCGCTTCTCCTCCGTCGGGACTGTTCTCCGCAAAAATCTCAAGCACCAGGTCACGTGCAAAGGGGCGGCCGGGCATGTATTTAGGGAACACCGCCTTGACCGCCTGCACCGCCTGTTCCCGTTCCTCTTCGGCTGGCGCGCTCGGCACTTTGGAATCGGTCAATGCGGAACGGCGCACCTCAAGCTTGTACTGTTCTCGCTGCACCTGGGTAATGCGCTTCAGAATAGACAGTGCCTGCCGGGTTGCCCGACTCAACTGATCCTGAGCGTCGGTGACGATGTTTGCCGAGAGGGAATCACTGCCCCGTTTTACCTTGGTTACCTGCTCTCCCAGACCGCGGGTGGTTGGTTGTGTGGCCGTCTCCGACACGTTGGGCCAGTTAATATAGCGGAGAAACTTCACTACCAGTTTGATCTGCCGGAGAGAAAGGTTCTCCAGGGAACAATCGAAATAGTCGGTGAGAAACGCCAGGCTTCGCTCGTATTTTCCCAGCCGGATACTCAGCTGGGTATCGCGCTCACTGTCGAGGTAGGGAGCATCGGAGGGAACGTCCAACTCGGAGATGCGCTCTTCGTAGTTATACGGGTCTTCTTTGATAAGGCCCTTTTTCTTCAGGAGGTTATGAAGTGCCTCGAAACTGGATTGCATCTGCCGGAACTGCTGTTTCAGCGCGTCGAGATCATGCTCCTGGATCTCACCCCGCCGTGCTTCCAATCGAGATTCAAGCTCCTCCTCAAAGGTCTCCAACCCACCCATGGCGCCATGATACGCCAAGGGCCCTCCTCCGACAAGCAGCGTACCTCCCGGCGCCGTAGATAGATGGTATGAGACGGATCAGTCCCGGGGTGGTGATGATCGCCGTTGCGCTCTACCTGGTTACCGGCTGCACCGGCCCGGCAAGCATCTCCGGAGAGCCGGAGACGATCACGGTAGAGATCGCCACTCTTCCCGAGACCTATCACCCCCTGGAAGTGGCGTGGCGGATCCGGTGGTGGGACGGTGAAGCGGTGCGGTCACGGACGATGTCGGTACGGCGCGCCGGCGCAGCCGTTTCCGTAACCCTTCCGTTGGCCCGGGGAGGGGCGGAGGTCGTGGTTGTTGAAGCCACCGCGTATCCGGTTGGTGGCGGCTCATTGGCGCCCCTCGGGGCGTGGGGTGCCGCGCCTCGGCAACGTCTCACGCCAGACGCCGGTTTTGGGCGTGCCGCCTCGGCGGTGCTCCAGGTAGCGCACCGCGGCCTCGATCCCGGGTTGATCAATCTGGAACGCTTAGAGCAGACGGTGGCCGAGGAATGTGGCGATCAGCCGGAATCTCTGGATTACGAGAAACTGGTGACTGCCCTCGGTACCGGTGAGATGACTCGGTACGGCGTACGCCGTCGCCGGCGACCGGTGTG
>CAZNRF010000507.1:0-2386 GCA_964575075.1 uncultured Spirochaeta sp.
GAGGCGGCAGTCATGTCAGTCTGATCAACAGTGTTGGACTGTGCGTTAGCTCGGCGTATGACGAGGTCAGCTACGAAAATGACGGTTTCCATGGTGGAAAGACGTTTGATCCGGCCCGTCTCTTTGACACATCAATGGCGCTGGCACGGAAGGTGGTGTCGGACGTAACGGCGGACGAGACAATCCTCGGCGTCTCGGTTACCAGCCAGAGACACGGGATGGTGCTTCTGGACAAGGCGGGTAACGCCTTGTATGCATGTCCGAATGTTGATGCTAGGGTCAATCCCAAGCTGGTCACGAGATTCGAGCCGGACGGCGATGAGATCTATAGAGTCACCGCACGATATCCCCGACGCGTATTTCCGGCTCTTCGCTTAGTTTGGTTTCGGGAAAACACTCCCAAGCTGTTTGACCAGATCGACACCTTCCTAATGATCAACGACTGGTTCTCCTATATGCTCTGCGGGTGCCAGACTATTGAGCTTACCAACGGTGCAGAAACGCTACTGTTCGACTTGGATAAGTCCAATTGGTCTAAGTCCATAATTGCGCGACTCGGACTGGATTCGCTTCGGCTGCCGCCAATTGTTCAGCCTGGTACGATCGTTGGCTACCTACGAGCAGAGATTGCCAGAAAGCTCGAGCTGCGAGAGTCAACGCCTGTGATAGCCGCTCCAGCGGACACACAATGCGCTTTGCTAGGATGCGGAGCCCTGTCGGTGGGAGATACCGTCGCGGTAAATGGCTCAACTACTCCAGTATGTATGGTTGTTGAAGAACCGATCAGGGACGACCAGCGGCGAGTATACACGTGTCCGTACTTGCCAGAACTGTGGATAGTCGAAAGCAACTGCGGCAAGACGGGCATAATCTACCGCAAGTTCAAGCAGGATTTGGAACGGTTCCTTCAGGTGATTGAAGTGGATTGTGCGGACTGCTCGTCCTTGTTCGATTCGTCTTTCGAGCCGGTGTCAGCCGCGCAAGCAGCGAGTCTTCCATTTCTGGGTCCGTCCATAGCCGACGTATCTAACCAACAAGATATGCCAACCGGCATTTTCATGAACGAGGACTCGAACCCCTTCCTCTCTCTATGCACAGGAATCATTGAGAACATAGCATTCGCTGTCGCTGGGAATGTGGAGCAGTTGGAGAGGGTGACCCACCGGAAAGCAACGCGTCTCATACTTACGGGCGGAGGGGCGAGCAACGGACAATTCAAGAGGATAGTTGCGGCGTTGCGCATGGACCATGAGGTTTACGAGTCAAGAACGACCGAGACTACAGCAGTGGGCGCTGCAATAAGTGGGTTTGTCGCAGTAGGTTTCTATGAATCATTTGGGGAAGCCTCTCGGAAGATGAGAACGGAGCTGTCACCGCTATCCTCTGACTCAGCAAGAAGCGAGCAATACCGCGAGCGCTACCAGGATTGGGTTTCTCAGCATGATGTAATGATGGGACTCAAGACTCACTCAATGATCGGAGGTTGGTGAATGGCCAGGAGAATCAAGACTTTGGTAGTGGCCGAGCTGGAGGAAGAGTACCGAGACAGGATGAATGAGTATTTTGATCTGGTACTCGCTGGTCGAGCGATTGGTGAGAAGATTGGAAGTACTGAAGAATTGCTCTCCTTGGTGAAGCGATACAGACCGGAAGTGCTAATCGTTTCGGCTGAACCAGTATCCGAATCTGTTATTCAAGCCGTTCACGATCTAAAGTTGATAGTCTGTACTCGTGGGAATCCGATAAACGTCGATTTAGAAGTTGCAAGCAGGAATGGCATAATTGTCACTAACACTCCGGCACGGAATGCCAATGCTGTTGCGGAGTACACGATAGCACTGATCATCTGCTGCGCCAGATCCATACCACAGGCTTTTATGGCTCTAAAGAAACGCGAGGCCACATTACCGGCCGGGGAAGAGCCGGACAGATCAAGAGCCGACGTGGTCTGGCTTTCAAACTCGTTGCCCTTTTTACCCTATCTCAAGTATCGCGGTAGAGAGATCCAGGACATGACTCTGGGGATGATAGGGTTCGGAGCAATCGGACACCTCGTACTGCAAAAGGCGTCCGCTCTCGGCATGCGGATTCTGGTCCACGACCCCTATGTTCCCGCCGATCACTTCGAGTCGCTCGGGGCAATAGCGACAAGTCTCCAATCACTTCTTGAGGAGTCAGACTTCGTCTCGCTGCATGCGAAAGTCACCAACGAGAAAAGAGGCATGATTGGCACCGCAGCGCTGGTCTTCATGCAGACTTCGGCATATCTAATCAACTCGGCTCGTGGGGCACTGGTTCAGCAGTAGGCATGCGTCAATGCCCTGGTCAAGGGCGAGATCGCCGGCGCAGACCACCTCCACATTCAGTACTGGCCACGGGCAGCTGG
>CAZNRF010000508.1:0-2378 GCA_964575075.1 uncultured Spirochaeta sp.
ATTCAGGTGCAGTATACGCGGCAATTGGAGTTCTATGCCGGTGGAACGCTCCACGTTCTTCGCCTCACCGGGCCCCACGACTCGGCAGCGCGAATAGAAGCGACCGTTCTTGCCCTGCATGAACTTTACAAAGTCGCTAAGCATTAGTAATTTATCGATATGGAACGAGCGACTTTTGATCTGATTGGAGCTACCTGTACGTCATGTTCGATTGGAATCGAGCACATGGGACGGCGCATCAAGGGAGTAGAGGACATCTGGGTTGACCGTCAGACCGCCCAGATCTATATGGACTTCGACGGCAATCCGGCGACGGTGGATAAGGTCATCAACTTTGTGCAAGCGATCGGGTACGACGCAAACCTGGTCAGCAAAGAACCGGCGCCACAAGAAGTATAACCGAGCATCCTGCTCCCCGGCGGCGGTGTCTACCCGGTCTGGGCTGCTACCTGCTGGTTCAGCCGGGAGAGGCGCTGCGCGAGGAGCCGTGCCAGAAATATTCCGTAGTGGGGCTGTCTTTGGATCCCGTTTACGAAGGCGTTTTTCGTCACTCTCACCAAGCGGACATGTTCCCGGGCCACCACCGTGGCAGAGCGGCGGTTACCGAGTAAAAACGACATCTCCCCGAGGAAGATATCATCCGGCGTGAGGGTAGCAATTCGCTGGCCGCCGCTCATGATATCGAGTTTCCCGGTAACGATGTAAAAGAGATCGTTTGATTCTTCCCCTTCTTCAAACACCACGTCTCCGTCGTTAAAATCGACAACCTCCTGGTCTGCGAAGATGCCCGGCGTGGCGTTCGCCTGCTTCTCATGCGGAACATCGAAGTGTACTTCGTTGCCGCGTTCGTTGTAGGTTAGGTTGTTGATGTAGTGCCGGGTCATACGGATGCCGTGACCATGTTCACCGAAATTCACATCCTCGTCTTCGAGGCGGCCCCGCCAGTCAAAGCCGTCGCCGTCGTCTCTGATATGAAAGGATGAGGAGTCCGGCGTAATCAGATAGGTCACGCGCACGCGCCGGGAGCCAACCTCCGGGTCACGGCATTTCTCGCGAATCAATGGAATGATGTCACCGTATTCGGCGAGGTACTGGGTCTTTTCCTCGTAACTAATGCCGCAGTTTCCGTGCTCGATGGCGTTCATAATCATTTCGAACAACGCCACGTGCAGTCGATCTCGCATTTCGATGTCGACGTAGTTCGAATTGAACAGGAAGTTGGAAATGAGCGACGCGTAGGTCCGGGCGTTGTACGGGTCGTTATCCATTTCCAGGCTGCCGTGGATCGTTCCGAGAAAATCCAGCTGCATATCCCGCTGAAAGAGAATCTGCCGGTTGCGATACAGGATGTAGAGCACGCGGAAGAACGTTTCCACAAACTCTCCGCGCCGGATCATCGTAACCACGTTGGTTTCACGAGGCAGATTTTCCACGATTATCGAATCCTTGCGAGAGTAGACACCGATCACGCCGCCGTAGTGCAGCCACGGATCCTCGGTGATCGAGCGAATGAGCTCTCGGCCGTCAACGACCTCGTCAGAGAAGTGCACGAGCTGAAACTCCGGCAACTCGTACCGGATATACTCCAGTGCATCCTCCACCGAGTGGAGAAACACCGGCTGAAAGGTGTCTCCGAACTTGTTGCAGATTCGTTGGACACGGTCGTTAAGGGCAGGGTCACTGCTCACCACGGGAAAGCGACGCATACCTCAAGTATCGGCCCACTGCTAACAGATGTTGATACAAAAAAACGGAGCCGCCCATAGACGACTCCGCTCCCTCTGCAACCCCGTCCTGTCGGGACGGCAGCCGACTCCCGCGGAGCCGACTGGTCTGCGTGTGTGCTGATTACTTCGAGTAAAACTCGACGATCAGCTGCTCCTCCGCGATTGTCGGGATCATATCCCGCGTGGGAAGCATGTTCACCTTTCCGGTGAGGTCGTCCGCGGAGACCTCAATCCACGGCGTTGTCTGCCGTGACGAGTTCTCCGACACGAGCCGGCGCATCAGCATTTCGGAGCTCTTTTTGCTCTTGACCGAAACCTGGTCGCCGGGGCGTACCATCGCACTGGGGATCGTAACTTTGCGTCCGTTGAGATGAATGTGTCCGTGACTCACCAGCTGTCGCGCTTGTCGGCGGCTGGCAGCCATCCCCATGCGGTACACCACATTGTCGAGACGCCGTTCCAACAGAATCAACATATTGTGACCTGCCACCCCTTTCATGGTCTTTGCCTTATAAAAGAGGTTTCGAAACTGCCGCTCAGAGAGGCCATAGGCAAACTTTACCTTTTGCTTTTCTTTGAGCTGGCGGGCGTACTCTGTCTCGCGAATGCGACCTTTCTTGGGTTCACCCGGGCCGTACGGTTTCTTTTTGA
>CAZNRF010000509.1:0-2370 GCA_964575075.1 uncultured Spirochaeta sp.
GGAACGGCGGTGAAATCGCACGACTTGCTGCCGAAGCTGGCGGTGTTCCGCAACGGTGCGGTCCAATCTCAAAGGCTGCGCGTCATGTTCGAATGTAGCTGGCGGCCAGATCTCGACAAGGAGGTTCTCGAGAATCCATACGTACGAAGTGGCTGAATCAAATCGTCCATTCCTGGCACAAGGCCTCCGTCTGCTCGAGAACCAGTTCCGTGGCCCGCTTTGCCATGTCCGGCGGATATCCGTACTTGCGCAGAACCCGCTTCACCAGCACCCGGATTTGTGCCCGGGCGTTTTCCCTCATCTGCCAATCGATGCTGACGCTTTCGCGAACGCGGGAGACAAGCTCTTGGGCCAGGGCGCACAGGGCCTCGTCTCCCATCACGTCGCGCGCGCTCTCATTGTCTGCCAGAGCATCGTAGAACGCGACCTCATCGTCGTTCAGGCCAAGCTCTTCACCGTGTCTCTGGGCATTGCGGATCTGCTTGGCGAGATCGATCAGCTCCTGGATAATTTCCGCCGCTTCAATCGCGCGGTTCTGGTACTTGCGAACGGCCCGCTCGAGCATCTCAGCAAAGGAACGAGCCTGTACCACGTTCTTGCGGGATCGCCCCTTGATTTCATCGTTGATAAGCTTCTTCAGCAATTCGAGAGCGAGGTTCCGTTGGGGCAGGTGTTTCACCTCCTCGAGGAACTCGTCAGACAGAATCGATATGTCCGGGCGTTCCATGCCCGCCGCCGCGAAGATGTCCACGACTTCAGTGGAGGCAACCGCTTTCGATACAAGCTGGTGAACCGCCGCGTCGACCTCGTATTGGCTCCTGCCGCTTTCATCACCAGTGGCCTTCACCAGAGCGGCCCGTACCTCCTGGAAGAACGCAATATCGTCGCGAAGCGCCAGCGCCCGTTCGTCTGGAACCACCAAGGCAAAAGCCTTTGACAGGTTCGAAACGGCGGGTAAATAACGCTTCTTCCCATCCTCCAGCGAGAGAATGAATTCCATCGCCTGCGCAATACCCGCTAGCCTTCGGCCCCTCACCTCCGCCTCTCCCACCGGGAGAGGAACTCCCTTCGCCCCTTGGCCGGGAATCTGAGGATTTGGATATCCTGCGGTTTCTCCCCTCGCCCCCTGGGGGAGGGGCTGGGGGTGAGGGTGTACGAAGTACTTGTAATCGAAGCCATGGAACATCTGCTGAACGATCTCGAACTTCTCCAGGAACACCGCCATGGCCTGGTCGCGGTCGATAGCCGCTGAGCCCCTGCCGCCACTGGCCGTATAATTGGCCAGGGCACGCTTCAGCGAGTCCGCCAGCCCGATGTAATCGACGACGAGCCCGCCGGGTTTGTCGCGAAACACTCTGTTCACGCGGGCAATCGCCTGCATCAGGTTGTGCCCGCTCATCGGCTTATCCACGTACATGGTGTGCATCGACGGACAGTCGAAGCCTGTAAGCCACATGTCACGCACGATTACGAGCTGCAGCTCGTCGTTCGGATCTTTGAAGCGTCGGGCCAGGCCTTCGCGCGCCTTCTTCGTGCGAATATGCGGTTGCCACGAGGGGTTGTCCGAAGCGCTGCCTGACATGACGATCTTGATTCTGCCGGACGCATCGTCGTCGCTGTGCCATTCGGGGCAGAGCGCTGTGACGGCGTTGTACATCTCGACACAAATCCGGCGGCTCATGCAGACGATCATGGCTTTGCCGTCCATCACCTCCAGCCGTTGACCGAAGTGCGCCACAAGGTCTCTGGCAACCAGCCCGACGCGGCGTTCGGTGCCAACCATGGCCTCAAGTGCAGCCCACTTGGTACGAAGTCGCTCTTTCTGGGTTTCCTCTTCGCCCTCGGTGATCTCCTCAAACTCGGGGTCGATCTTCGGCTTCTCGGACTCTTCCAGTTCAAGGCGGGCCAGTCTCGACTCGTAGTAGATCGGTACGGTTGCCCCGTCCTCGACCGCACGCAGGATATCGTATTTGTCGATGTAGTCGCCGAACACCGCCGGGGTGCTCCGGTCGTCCTGCTCCACGGGTGTCCCTGTGAAACCGATGAAGGACGCGCGCGGGAGCGCCTCGTGCAATTTGCGGGCGAACCCATCAATGAATCCGTACTGGGACCGATGAGCTTCATCGGCAATGACCACGACGTTTTCGCGAGTCGTCAGCGTGTCTTCGCCTTCGAACTTCTGGATTGTGGTGAAGATGACGCCGCCTGAAGCGACTTTGAGTAAGTCCTTAAGATGAGCCCGACTCGCGGCCTGCACCGGGGCCTGCCGCATCAGTTCACGGCAGTTGGCAAACGTGGTGAAAAGCTGCTCGTCCAGATCGTTCCTGTCAGTGATCACGACCAAAGTTGGGTTGCCCATATCCGGGTGCC
>CAZNRF010000510.1:0-2365 GCA_964575075.1 uncultured Spirochaeta sp.
GTCCGCAACCCCAAACCCGGGCGTCTGGCGGAAGAAGTCGGGTGGAGTCTGACGCGGCTGGATACTGATTACTTGGATCTGTACATCGTACACTGGCAAGCCATTGCGGACTTTCCTGTTCCCATCAGCGACACAATGGGCTATCTGATGGACCTGAAAGCTCAAGGCAAGATTCGCGCCATTGGCGCCTCGAACCTGAATCGGGCACAGTTTATGGAGTACGTTAACAACGGACAGCTCGACTTGATTCAAGAGAAATACAGCATGCTTGACCGTAGGGCAGAGGAAACGTTCTTCGGCCTCTGTGACGAACACCGAGTAACATTCCAGGCATACTCACCTCTGGAGCGAGGAGTTTTGACAGGCAAGTATGGACCCGAGAGCTCCGTGAACATGGCACTTGCGAAGAGCAAGATCAAATGGTACGAGAAGGACAACCTGGCGACGATCGTCGAGCTGAAGAAGAAGTGGGAGCCTCTGTTCAAGAAGTATGATTGCACTATGACGGAGCTCGTACTCGCCTGGACCATGGCACAGGGAAACGGCGACAACGTCAACGTACTCGGCGGCGCGAGACGAATCCCGCAGATTGAGGAAAACGTTGGCGGGGGCAACATTGCCATAGAGCCGCCGGACTTAGCCGCGATGCGTCAAGACGTAGAGGCGATTAGCTAAGACTCCGGCGTGGTGCACGCACGCAGCCCGTCGCCTCCGGCATCCCGAAGGGAGACGATGCCGTTGGGGGTCGAGGCGGCGGTATCCGTGAAGGCGTGCAACGACTATACAATGGGACCTCGTTGATAGAGGGCGGTAGATCCGGTATAGCCGGTCGCCTCCGCTTTCACCGCATCTCCTGATGCCACGTGCACAACAGAATCCACAATCCGAGTTCCCGCACTCTCGAGAGACTCACCACTCAGGAGCACGTGCGACACGTCGAGATCGATGAAATCGGCCAACTTTGTAACCGTGTTTCTGTTCCCCGACACCTTGATTACAGGTATGAACGGAAACCCTTGGGGCGCGCCGATACCGGTAGAAAAGAGGATCACCTGACATCCGGCTGCACCGAGAGCAGCGAGTAGCTCAGGTTCACGACCCGGAGAGTCAACGAAATACAGACCGCCTTCCTGGCAGGGACGTTCCCCGTAATCATACACCGCGCACAACGGAGCGGAGCCCGACTTGACAATGGCCCCCAGAGACTTCTCTTCGATCGTGGTCAGTCCCGCGGCGATGTTTCCTGCTGAGGGGTTCCCCCCGCGCATTTCGCTGCCGTGTTCAATAATGTGGCTTTCCACTTCTCGAATCGCTTGCAGTAGTCTTTCGGCAACGGCCCCGGTCTCACAGCGGGAAGCAACCAGATGCTCCGCGCCAATCAATTCCGTAGTTTCGCCAAACACCGCCGATGCTCCAGCCTCGATCAGCTGATCGACAGCCTTTCCCACCGCGGGATTCGAAGCAAGACCGGAGGTCGGATCCGAGGCCCCACATTTTACGCCGACCCGTAGTTTCCGTATCGGCAGAGCCTCGCGTTTCTGCGATGAGAGCTCTCCCACCAGTTCCCCGGCCTTCGACCGTCCTTCGGCGACGGCCGCAAGGTATCCCCCTTCGCGCTGAATTCTCACGAGTTCGACCGGCTTCCCAGACGCGGCGATCTCCGTGACGATGGCATCGACGTTGACGCCTTCGCATCCGAGGCTTATCACGAGGACAGCACCGAGATTCGGATTTCTCCCCAGATTGGTGAGAGCTCGCTGCGTCAATTCGAGGTCCTCGCGCAGTAAGCCGCAACCCTGTTGATGAGTGAATGCAACCGTGCCTCCGACATGACGTGCGATATCTTCGGCAGCCTGGTTGGCACAGGTGACGGTGGAGACAACACCAACGTAGTTTCGCGTACCCGCTTGTCCGTCGGGACGAAGGAAACCCTGAAAAAACTCTTTGCTCGGACTCATAGACGTTTCCCTACCACATTGTGTACGTGTACATGGGCGCCCGCCGGTATGTTTTCGGTTGCCACGCCAATAATCGCTCCGTATTTGTAGATGTCCTCACCACACCGGATCGCACGGCGTGCGAACTTGTGAGCATAGGGTATTTCGTCGCCTACGACGATAGTTTCCGACGCGCCGGCGGCGCCGAGCTCAACCCGTTGCCCCGGAACTAGGCGGCTGAGGGCCGTCACCGTGTTGTCACCCTCATTGAGAAGGATAACATACGGCATGTGTCGTTCACTCCTGTCTTCGTCCATAATGTGAGTACTGTATCATGGAACGAAATGACGGCGAACCGCCCTCCGGCCGGGCTCCCGGCGGCTTGATGTGCTTGTTGCGCCGTTGTTTCGGGTGCATACTGACACCAT
>CAZNRF010000511.1:0-2361 GCA_964575075.1 uncultured Spirochaeta sp.
AGCGCCTCGAGCAGACAGAGTCGAGCCGCTTCCTCATGGGTAATGAAGAAGCGCTTGATGTTTGAGGGCGCCGACAGGGGCTGACCCTGGTCGAGCCGGTCCCAGAATGCTTTGAGCAGGCTGCCGTTGGAAAAGGCGACGTTCGCAAAGCGGGCTGTGGAGAAGCGCCCTTCCCCACGAGTGAAACCAACCATCTCCATAATGCGCTTGGAGGCGCCCATGAGGTTGGCGGGGTTGGCGGCCTTGTCGGTGCTGACGCTGAAGAGGGTGTGCGCGCCGGCGGCCTGGGCCCACTCGGTGAGTCGGGCCATGAGGTGCACGTTAACGGCAAACATGCGGGAGAGGGTAAAGGGGTCTTTCTCGCTGCGCACATGTTTGACAGCGGCAAAGTTCAGGATGATGTCGTATGGACCGAGGTCCGCGATGAGGCGATCCGCGCCGGGGTGCAGGGGGTCAAAGCATATCGTCTGGAACTCCTCGGTGGTATAGCCGGAGCCGCTGCGGATGGTGCGGACGAGATCCGCCAGGGCGTTCTCGTTGACGTCCACCACGTGGAGCGCCCGGGGAGCGAGGTCAAATAGGATACGGACTACTGTGCTACCGATGGAGCCGGCGCCGCCGATTACAAGCACCCGTGCGCCGGAGAGGTTTGCACGGATCTGAGGGAGGTGCTTGTCATAATCACCGGCAAAGACGGGGTGGGTGCGGTTTACCAAAGAGAGTTCAGCAGTTGTCACTGCGCACCGTCCGCCAGGATTCGGCAAATCCGCTCGCTGGCCTTACCGTCCCACAACTCCGGTATCTGCCCTACCCGGCCCGAACCGTCCAGGACGGCATCTACGGCGGCGCGGATCGCAACGGGATCGGACCCTACGAGGGTGTTGGTGCCAACATCAACCGTCACCGGTCGTTCCGTATTCTCACGCATGGTAATGCAAGGGATACCCAAAGCGGTCGTCTCTTCCTGAAGTCCGCCGGAGTCGGTGAGTACCATGGTCGAACTCTGCCATAGGTAGAGAAAATCATCGTAACCAAGTGGCTCGGTGATTGTGATCGCCGCATTCAGGCGATCCAGGAGCCCGAAGGTTTCCAGTTTTCCTCGCGTCCGGGGATGGCAGGGAAAAACGATGGGAAGATCCCGCGCGATGTCGGTCAAGGTATCCACCAGACGACCCAGGACTTCGGCACTGTCCACGTTTGATGGCCGATGAAGGGTCAGGCACGCATACTGCTCAGGCAGTCCAGCTGCCAGGTCTGCAGCGCGAGGGGACGGGCCGAGGCGCGCCAATCGGTCTTTCTGAAACAGAAGGTTGTCGATCATCACGTGTCCGACGTAGTGGATCGCCTCTTCCGGATGCCCTTCGCGGCGCAGGTTCTCCAACCCGTGAGGTTCGGTGACAAAAAAGTGGTCGGTGATTGCGTCGGTGGCCAGTCGATTGATCTCCTCAGGCATGGTCCGGTCGCCGGAACGCAACCCCGCCTCGATGTGGGCGAGCTCGATATGCAGCTTCTTGGCCACCAGCCCCGCTGCAACGGTTGAGTTCACATCCCCCACCACAACCACGGTATCGGGGTGTTCCGTTTCACACACGTCTTCAAAGGTGGTCATGATTCTTGCCGTCTGGTCCGCATGCGTTCCGGAGCCGACTTCCAGGTTGTGGTCCGGAGCGCGAATGCCGAGGCTGTCAAAAAACGACCCTGACATGTTGTCGTCATAGTGCTGGCCGGTATGTACCAGGATGGGCGTGACACCTTTGGAATAGTTGCTACGAAGCTCCCGCAGGACTGGTGCGATCTTCATGAAGTTGGGGCGCGCTCCAGCCACGATGATGATCTTCTTCATTGTTGCTTGTACTCCGTGGCTCTCTTCAAGTAGGCGTTGACCATCTTCTCAAAGCCGTCGTCGATCGTAAAGGGTGGCAGGAATCCAGTCCTTGCAAGCGAGTCATCGGTAACCACGAAAGACCCAAACAACCGCCGCGCTGATCCGGGCGCCATCCGCCGCAAAGCCCAACGGGCCACTTTCGGCATGGCGATTACCTTTCCGTGGTGCGACATCCTGGCTGCTATTCGATTTAGAATCTCAAGCGTCGATATCGGCGGCGCATCCACGGGAGAGAATGTGCCGGATGTGCTACTCCGAGCCAAGTGAATGATAGCCGCCGCAAGGTTATCCACATGCAGAAGTGAGCGACGGTTCTCGGATATCCCCAGAGGGCACACCGGCCAGCGGTGTACCGCTCGGAGCAGCTTTGCGAGGTTTCCCTTCACGCCGGGGCCGTACAAAAGGGGCGGCCGCAAAATAGTGACCCGGAAATCCGATGACTCGAGTCGACGCAGGCCCTCCTCCGCTTCCAGCTT
>CAZNRF010000512.1:0-2356 GCA_964575075.1 uncultured Spirochaeta sp.
TTTGTCTTTGCCACGATCGTCGATCAGGTACACCAGGTGATCCAAATTACCTCCGATCACCTCACAACCGTGTCGGATGCGCAGTACGGGGTGGATAGTGCCGCCGTTTCGAGAATCGCCCGGGTGGACGAGGAGATGATCGTCATTCTCGCGGTGGATAGTATCGTCTCGGGCTGATTATTCCGGCCGTATTTCGTAGCCGAGCTTCCACACGTGGTGGACGATCTTCCACTCCCCGTCCACCTCGCGAAAACGAAACATGTCACTCCCGCCGGGGTGCCCATCGTAGGAACCGATGATCAGGTATCGAGGGGTAGCCTCCCATCGTGTTGAAAATCCATTACCCGGCGAAGTCTTCCTCTTCTTAAACGTATGGTGAAGACTTACCATTCCCACAATTCGTCAATGACACTGGCCTCCCGGACCGACGCGATGACCCGTTTTCGTGCCGCCGGAAATGCATCAAACGCCGACAACTGTTGACCCTGGAGTTCCGCGTTGTATTTCGCCTCGATGAGGGTGTTGTCTCCGGTGAGAAAGTCCAACTCATTGTCTCCCTGCCGCACGTAGTACACGTCCTGGTGCCGGCGGAGTCGAAGATAGATATAGTTCTCGAAGTAGCTTCCCCAGTCTCGGTCGCCGATAAACAAGTGTTTGATCCCCAAGTCACACGCATAGATTTTTTTGGGAGACAAGATACGCTCATTGGTCTTTCCCCAGCGAGAAACCGGATGCACAAGATACGCATCCTGGAAATAGCCTAAGTAACGGCGGGAGGTATCCGGAGAGAGGCTGAGGATATTCGCCATCTTATTGACGCTTACCTGTTTGCCGCTTCGTTCCATGAGCAACGTAAAATAGTCACGGACCACCTGGTGGTCTCTCAGGCCGTGCAGCGCAGTGATATCTTTTTGGATGATGTCATCGACGAGATTCATGAGATAGTCGCGGCTTGGATGCAGCACGTGCTCGGGCAGTCCTCCGTCGCGGACGTAGTCACGAAAGTAGCTGTCCATCAACTGGGTATCTTTGCGTGGCAGGGAGACGCCTTTGAAGTGCAGATACTCCTCGAGCGTGAGCGGTTGTATTTCAAGCGTTTGGGTGCGCCCGGTAAGCATCGCCTTCTGATCCTTGAGCAGTGAGCTTGAAGACGATGCCGCTACGATGGTCACCCTTTCACGGTCGATCAAGTTCTTCAATTGCTGGTGAAAGTCCGTTTGAGCCGTGATTTCATCGAGCATGACGGTTACCGGATCATCCACCGAGTGCTTATGAATCCGGCGAAAGCTATTCACAACGTCGAGAATGGTGTGCTGTCGCAACAGGTAGTCATCGAGGCTGACGTACAGGATCGACCTCGGTGAAACACCGCTGCGAATCAACCGTTGGATGACCAGCCGCATGATCGTGGACTTGCCGACTCGACGCAACCCGGACAACAGGAGCGCGCGGCCCTCGGAAAGTTGAGACAAGATCCACTCAACGTATTTGTCTCGCGGTTTGGTGTCTCTCAAGAAATCGGCGTCTTCCCACCAGGGGTTGTACTGGAACAGCAAATCTTCCATGGTGATTATTATACGATACTATCGTGCGAATGAGGAATGAATCATACGATTCAATCGTATATACTACTCAGATGATGCGTGGCCATCTCGACGGAGCGCTTCTATCCATGCTGATGTATCGATCAGGGTCACGAGTTCCCTCGGAGGGTATCCAGTTCTTGCCGGTCGAGAAACGCGTCAAACGTGCCGAGAAACGCAATGAGCTCTTCAGGATGCTCGATCGTCGTTTTCATGCCTACAGTATACTACTCTCGGATGTGGTGTTCCAGAAAAGCTTACTCCCGCACCACCAAACAAGACCCGGTGACGTTGCGGTAGAATCGTGGTCCGTTGTCGTCCTCCAACAGCGCCATCGCCTCGTCGCCGGTGCAGTGGGAGAGGCCGAGGGTGCCGGTGGCGGGGTCCTGGAGGTAGGATCGCGCCTCAACCAGGCGCTCGCCGTGGGCTTCTACCAGGTGGGTGCCGCCGAGGACGGCGTGCAGTGGTGGGGCGAAGCGGGTGCGGATCGTGTCGAGCATGTTCATGATGCCCGGGTGGGAGCAGCCCACCAGCACCACTAACCCGCGGTCGGTTTCCACGACCAGGGATATCTCGTCGCGAAAGTCGTCGATCGCCGGGGTGGTCCCGGGGGGGCGTTCCCCGACAAACCCAGGCGGGGGAGGCCATTGGTGTGATCGTAGTGGCCATGGCTCAACACCACGTGTTCGACCTTGGAAAGATGGTGATTGAGGACGCGGGCGTTCTCGACGATGGCGCCGCTTTGGCCGGTGTCGAAGAGGACGGTGTGTCCC
>CAZNRF010000513.1:0-2341 GCA_964575075.1 uncultured Spirochaeta sp.
TCTCTTTCTGAAGGGGAGTAGTAACCGCGGAGCTCCGAGGAAACTGAACGCTCCTACCGTAAGGGACAGCCAGTTCTGGTCGGAACGAAGTCGAGCGGGCACTCGGACAAACTCTCTTCATACCTCACCAAGCGGGGTGTCCGGCATGAGATTCTCAACGCGAAGAATCACGCCCGGGAGGCATTAATTATTGCTGAGGCGGGTGCGAAAGGTTCGGTGACGATCGCGACGAACATGGCGGGCCGCGGCACCGACATCAAGCTCGGCGGAAACCCGGAGTTTCGGGCCCGGCGAGCCCTTCCGGAAGATCACACCCCGGACCAGCTACTCGCCGAGATCGAGAAAGAACGTACCCGGTGGCGCGCGGACTATGACGAAGTGCGCGAATTGGGAGGGCTTTACGTCCTGGGCACGGAACGCCACGAGTCACGACGAATAGATAACCAGCTGCGCGGTCGCAGTGGTCGGCAAGGTGACCCGGGAGAGTCTCGGTTCTTTCTCTCCATGGACGATGATTTGATGCGCCTCTTTGGCGGCGGCCGGTTCAATCTGAAAGGGATCATGGAGCGAGGCCTGGAACCGGGAGAACCTCTGAACCATTCCCTCATTAACAAGTCGATCGAGCGTGCCCAGAACAAGGTCGAAGAGCGAAACTTCGATATACGGAAGCACCTCCTCGAGTTTGACGATGTCGTCAATGAACAGCGCAAGGTGATCTACGAGCAGCGAGACGCGATTATGGCGGATGATCGCCTGGTCGCTCGTGTGTTGGCTACGGCCGAGGATGTGATTGCCGAGGTCCTGGAATCCACGGAAGTGGGCCGCACCTTTTCTGAAGCGCAGTTGCAGCAGTTCTTTGATCGTCTACAGGATCAGCTACTGTACTACCCGCCCCGGGATGTTTCCTCGTATATCGAGCTCAGCCCGGAACAGCTCTCTCAGTCGATCCTAAAAGAGATGGACACGGAGATGCAGCGCAAGCGGGAGATCGTGGGACCCGAGCGGTTCAACTTCATTATTCGAATCGAGTATCTGCGTACGATTGATCAACGCTGGCAGGACCATCTGGAAAACCTGGAAGAACTTCGGGAAGCGGTGTACCTGAGAGGCTACGCGCAACGAAACCCCCTCCTCGAGTACAAGCTTGAGGGGTTCCGGATGTTCGATGAGCTTCTCGCCGGTATTCGGGTGAGCATTGCCAAGCGCATGTTTGCGATTAAGGCGCAAGGGATGGAGGAGCGCAAGCCTGCCGCTGCTACCGCCGGCACCGCCCAGCATCGGGATATGAGCCTGCTCGGAGCGGGCAGCGCCTCAGGCTCATCGCCAGGCGCGGCAGCAGCAGCTTCCGGCGCCCAGGGAAGCACTCCACGGCAGGCGCAGATCAAGCGCACGGTTCCAAAGGTGGGGCGGAACGATCCCTGTCCATGTGGAAGCGGAAAGAAGTACAAGCACTGTCACGGACGGAACGCCTGAGGCTCACCCCTGTAGGGACCAAAGCGGCAGGAAGGAAAAGACCACCCGGCACGGAGATACCGCCCCGGGGGTTGATACGAATTCTCACTACACCGGAGTGTAGGCGTTAATAAACGAGAATACTGCAAGCAGAATTACCAAAGTAATTACTAATCTGCGCATAATACCACCTTTATCAGATTAGTGGAGATAACGCAACGGGTTCACGAACCGCCCGTTGTGTATTACCGAAAAGTGCAGATGGGGCCCGGTGCTGCGACCGGTGTTTCCCATAGTACCCAACCGTTGTCCCCGCGACACGGACTGGCCGTTTCGCACCGCAAAATCTTGAAGATGAGCATAGAGCGTCTGAAAGCCGTCGGGGTGACGAACGATCACAAACCGGCCGTAGTTGCCGACTTGGCTCTCCACGTGGACCACCCGCCCGGAGGCCGCCGCCAGAATCGGCGATCCAATGGGACCGGCCAGATCGATTCCGTTGTGAAATCGAGGTAGCCCCGTAAACGGATCTGATCGCATCCCAAAGCCGCTGGAAAACGTCCCTTGCGCGGGCCAGGCGAACAGCTCGCCCAAAATGATTCCCCGCTCTGTGGCGTTGAGCCGCGCTCCGGGAACAAACACGACCTGTCCCACGTCCACCCGCTGCGATCGGAGGTCATTGGCATCGAGAAGCTCATTCACCGACGTGTCGTGTTCCCGGGCGATCGAGCCGAGAGAATCACCACCCTTTACCGTGTACAATAGCCCATCGCGATTTGGAATCTGGAACGTGTCACCCACCTGAAGCCGGCGAACATCTTCGATCTGATTAAAACTAATGAGCGTATCCATCGTCAGATCGTACTCAGAGGCGATCTCACCCAGGGTG
>CAZNRF010000514.1:0-2327 GCA_964575075.1 uncultured Spirochaeta sp.
GGCGTTCTCGACGATGGCGCCGCTTTGGCCGGTGTCGAAGAGGACGGTGTGTCCCAGATGCTCAAGGAGAAACGAGATGCCGTGTTCGGTGGCGAGCCCCCGGTGTGCGCCGGGGCGGTTCTCGATGAGGGTGGTGATGGTTGTGTGGTTGGTGGTCATGGTGGCCTCCTGCAACTCTAGGATATCACGAGCCTGGAGTATCAGAACATGAGCTGGGGACGTGCTCTTTTACGCGGAGACGCGAATCGGGTGAATCTTCTCCAGTTCCGGTTCCAGTTCGGGTTTCCGATTCCGCACATCGATATTTGCTTGCAGGTTTATCCAGAATCGCTCACTCGTGCCGAACAGTTTCGACAGCCGCAGCGCCATATCGGTAGTCAAACGCCGTTTACCATGTACCAGATCCAATACCGTGCTTGTCGAAACATGCAGCTCCTTAGACAACCGATAGGGCGTCATTTCTAGAGGCTGTAGAAACTCTTCGTTCAGTATCTCACCGATGGTTGGAGTTGGGATCGTATCTGTATCTGTCATTATCTCGCCTCCCGTGGTCAATGATAATCTTCTATGCCGACATCGAGTGCATCGCCGTTCTCGAATCGGAAGCAAACCCGCCGTCGCCGATTTATCCGGATCGAGTATTCTGCCGATCGGTTTCCACTCAACTTCTCAAGTCTATTGGACGGCGGCACCGCTAAATCTGGAACCGTCTCAGCACTATCGATCATCATCATCTTTACCAAGGCTCGTGTCTGGATTTCCGGTGGAAACCGTTTCGATCGCTTCTGTCGATAGACCAGTTCGGTTTCTTTGTCCTTGAATGACCGAATCACAACACTACCATACGTGATTCAGATATATCCGTCAAATAGATATGTTTATGCCTCGGATAGGTAGGAAGGATAACGGCGTAAACGGTCGCGTACGCCACACCACGGGCTAGCCGAAAAAGCGCTGCCAGGGGCTGATGCGGTGGCGCACGAGGAAGTAGATGTAGGCGAAGCCAAAGCCCGCCAGGTGGGTGAGGTGGGCGATGTTGCCGCCGCGGCCGGAGATCTGTGAGAAGAGTTCGATGCCGGTGTAGCCGATGACCAGTACCGAGGCGCGCACCGGGAGAATCCCGAAGATGTAGATCTCGGCGTTGGGGAAGTAGGTGGCAAACGCCAGGAGCACGGCAAAAACGGCTCCCGAGGCGCCGAGGAGAAAGACGTAGTAGCTACCGGTGAACCAGTAGACCGCCAGGGAGAAAAAGCCCGCCAGGACGCCGGTTACCATGTAGAACAGCAGAAACTCATAGCTTCCCAGTTCCCGCTCCACCTGGGTACCAAAGAAAAACAGCCCCAGCATATTGAACAGCAGATGGGAAATGCCGGAGTGGGCGAACATATACGTTACCGGCTGCCACCAGAACCCTTCTGAAATGGTGAGGATCGGGTTCATCGCCAGATATTCGACGATCCGGCCGCCCATGCTGGTGAGAAAAAAGACGAAGACGTTAATCCCAATCAGGATGAAGGTCATGTTTCCGTAGTGGTAGGGCAGCGGGCGCCGCCAAATCGGTTGTTTCTGCACCCGTAGACGGTACGGCTGGAAGCGCCGAGGGGTCAAGGGCTGGAGCGCCTCACAGCGCCGGGGAAGGGAGGCCGCAGTGGCGACGCCGACAACCACGAGCTGCCCGGGCGGAGGGCTGTCGTGGCGCCGGCGGGATGATAAACTGGCCGACACGTATGGCGAAAAAGGGACAGCGACGACAGGACCACCTGGCGCGGAAGGCGCAATCCCAGGGCTACCACGCCCGAAGTGTCTATAAGCTCCAGGCACTGGACGAGAAATTCGGGTTGTTTGCCCCGCGCCGGAACGATGGGATGCGGGTGCTGGACCTGGGGGCGGCGCCGGGCTCCTGGACGCAGTACGCGGTGCAGCACGGAGCGGCGGTGGTGGCGGTGGATCTGCAGGAGATGAACGTTGCCGGGGCGCAATGCCTGCAGGCTGACTTTACCGAACCAGCGGTGGTGGAGGAGCTTGCCGCGGCGGGGCCGTTTGATCTGGTCTTGAGTGACGCGGCGCCGGCGACCACCGGCAACAAGCTTGTGGATACCAGCGCCAGCGAGGCACCCGTGGAATCAGCCCTGGCCAACCTGGATCGCTGGCCGGTGGCGGGGGGAAGCTGTGCCTTTAAGCCCCTTCAGGGAGGTGGTGAGCAGCCACTCCTGGCGCAACTCCGTGCACGCTTCGAGAAGGGGGCGTTTCCCCGGCCCAAGGCGGTGCGCAGTGAGTCCTTTGGGGGCTACCTGGTGGGCGTGGGGTTTCGGGGGTAGGACCGAAGG
>CAZNRF010000515.1:0-2325 GCA_964575075.1 uncultured Spirochaeta sp.
TATTGATGCGGCTCATGGTGACCGGCATCTCCCCACGGGTGGTGTAATCGGTGCTCCATCCCCCGCCGCGGAAATAGCCGGTATCGCCGGGTCGCCATTCGGTGGCATCCAGACATCGCTCTGCTTCCTCCGGGGTGATCTCCCACCATTGCTTCATCGCGGGCTTCCCATCGATCTCCTGTTGCCCCGTTCCGTCGAGGGTCGCCGGTCCGGAATTGATGAGGTGGATAATGCCCTCTGATGCTCGCCCGGAAAGCTTCTTCCCCGTTACCCGCTGGATCGCCTCGGGACTCCAGTAGGTGCGAACATCGGCAAAGATCTGCGCCCCCCCGGTAATGAGGTGACCAAACGTCATGGACATCGCGTTGAGATTGTCGTTTTCCGTTGCCACCATGTACGGTTGCCGAATACCGTTCCAGTCGAAACTGCTGGTCAGGATCGCCTCCATAAAGTCACCGTTGGGCATGAAGTCGGTCCATTGTCGCTGTCCCTGGAATCCGGAGGCCAGCGCGTTGTGCCCGAGCGCTTCTTCTCCGTGGCCCATTTCCGCGAGCTTCGGATTCCCGATCATGAGATCTCGGGCGATGAGGGCCATCTTGACACTGGTTTCCCAGTCCTGGTCTTTCTGCTCGCGAGTGCGTTGCATATCCGGTGCGTTGTCGTCCGCGCCTTCACGACAATTGGCCTTCGTCCACTTGAGGGCCCGCTCAAACTCGTCGTGATCGTAGATTTCCAGCTCGATACGGCGTATAAACTCGCTCATGTCGATATACTCGTTGCGCATGCCCAGGTAGTCTTTGTAGAAGCTTTCCGTCACGTAACAGCCGGCGATGCCCATGCTGGTGCCACCCATCGATAGGTAGCTCTTGCCGCGCATATAGGCGACCGCCAACCCCGCCCGGGCGAAGCGAAGGAGCTTTTCCTGAACATCCACCGGTACGGAACGGTCGTCTCCATCCTGAACATCCCGCCCGTAAATGCCGAACGCCGGGATACCTTTCTGGTTATGCCCGGCGAGGGCCGCCGCCAAGTAGACCGCGCCGGGGCGCTCGGTGCCGTTAAAGCCCCATATCGCTTTGGGAATCAATGGCGTCTGATCGATCGTCTCGGAACCGTAGCACCATGAGGGCGTCACCGTGAGTGATACGCCCACCTGCTCTCGTTCAAACTTTGCCGCGCAGGCTGCAGCTTCCGCCACACGACCGATGGTGCCGTCCGCAATAACCACCTCTACCGGGGTTCCGTTCGGGTAGCGTAGATTCTCTTCAAAGAGCTTCTTCGCCGCCCGCGCCAGATTCATCGTCTGCTCTTCGAGACTCTCCCGTACGCCTCCGAGACGACCATCTATTGCCGGGCGAATACCGATCTTCGGCAGATTGCCGTGCAGCCGTTCTACACCAACATGTGATTGTAATCCTGACATATCAGCCAATGCAGGCCTCCTTCATGTAATCGTTTACATGGCTAGTATACACCCGATCGTCCGCTACAGCAAACCAAATTCAGTCGTCTGAACCGGCACCCGAAAAAAACGGATCTGAGCAAACAGATCTGGACACCAGGTAGCAGTCGAGGCGGAACCGGTTGAGCCCCAGAGCCGATCGCCCCCGCGCGGTCCTCGCCGGGAGTAGACAATTCGGCGCGTGCCTGCTACTACCTGCTGTCATGCTGCAACGATCTTTCATGCGCTTTGCCGCGGGATTCGCAATACTGTATGCCACGATCTCCGCGTTGCCGTTGTACGGCCAAGACGTGCCGGTGCCACGTATGCCCGGAGGGGGTGATCCACGCACCCACCTGTCAATAGAGCCGCCGAATCTCGAATACGCCCAGGCGGCGGCGCTCCTCGAGTTGACCACCGACACCGTCCTCTATCAACGGCGAGGACAGGAGCTGTGGCCGCCGGCGTCCCTGACCAAGCTGGTAACGATTTATACTGCTCTTCAGGCAGCAGAGGAGGGGCGGTTTGATTTGGACCGGGCCGAACCGGTACGTCCCAGCGCATACGCCTCCGCGGTTCCACCGGGGAGTTCCCTGATGTTCTTGGGACCGGATCAGGTAGTAGACGGGCGAGATCTCATTCGAGGCTTGGCGATTTCCAGCGGAAACGACGCCGCCGTCGAGGTTGCGCTTCGAGTGAGCGGTTCGGTGACCGCGTTTCATCAGGAAATGAACGAGGTCGCCCGGCAGACAGGGTATCCGATGTTCCATTTCGAGGACGCCGCCGGTTTGAGCGCGGCGAATCGCGTCTCCGCCGTCGAGTTCGCGCGCTTTGCCCGCGATCTGATACTGAGGTGGCCCTGGCTGACCGGGGAGGTCTTCAAT
>CAZNRF010000516.1:0-2311 GCA_964575075.1 uncultured Spirochaeta sp.
GGCGCGCCGCACCGTGTCGTGGTGGCCGGTCTGGAACGCGCGACGCAGACGACGGGATTACGTGGAGCAGAGGATGCAGGATCGGGTGTCCGCCGCCATCGCCCGCCGGCGGGAAGGGAAGACGCAGTTCGACCGGCGCGAGGCGGCACGGGTAGCAGAAGAGAATCGCCGAAACCGGGAGCGCTACGAGGAAGGCGCCGCCCACCTTCGGGCCCTTCGCGACGGCGATCCACGGGCGAGCGGGAGCGAGCCCGAGGCCCTTCTCGAGTCGGTGGCGTACCCGCTCCCGATGGAAATCGAGTTCAGCGTCGAGGATGACGGGATGGTGTTCTTCGACGTCGATCTGCCGGAGATCGAAGACCTCCCCGACGAGACGGCCCGGATCCTCGCCTCGGGGAAGCTCTCGGTGAAGCCGAAGAGTGCTCGCCAGCGGGAGGATGAGTACGCCCGGGTGGTGGCAGCCCTGTCGCTCTTCGTCGGGGGCTACGCCTTTGCCGCCGCTCCGTCGGTGCGCTATGCCCGGGTGCGCGGCTACACCCGGCGCATCGACCCGGCCACCGGCCGGGAGACCGACATCGTCGTCGTTGACGTCACCTTCGACCGCGAACGCTTCACCTCCCTTCGCCTGCCCGCAGGCGAAGCGGTAGCGATGGTGGAGGGGTTTTCACCGGTTGTTCGTCCCGGCGAGGAAGGAGACCGGCTGGGGTGAACGGTGTCGGATACCTGTGAACAAAAGGCATGTACCGGGGCGATCAGCGAATATTCCCGGATACACCAGCGGAATAGAGGTAAATAATGGTTATCCTTGACATATCAGATTACTGGTTTCATACTTTTAGCACCCGTTAACAGGTCCGACTTTCTACGGGAATAATGCGGTCGTTCCAAGGAGTCTGTCATGTTTGCAAGGTCGCTGAGGGTCCCGCCGGTAGTCTTCGTTGTAGCCGCTGTGGTGTTGTTCGCTACCGGGTGTACAACTACCGATAGCGGGAGAGCAGAATCGAAGGATGTAACCGAAGGTTCCGGGGAGCAATCGATTGGACGGGAGGGCTGGTCGAAAGAAATCGTAGACGCGATCGAGACGAAAGATGTCCAGGAGCTCGCGGATCTGCTCGAATCAGGGCAATACGATGTGAACGCGGTTGGCGAGCACAGCGGGTATATGTCCGTCGCCTTGAAGGTCGCAGAAGAGGACGAGGAAGCGGCGGTTGCATTGATGAACGAGATGATCGATGCCGGCGTTGACCTGAGCATCGGTTCCGAAGTGAGCCGTGACGGAGAGAGTCAATGGGTTCCTGTCACCGATGCTGCGGTAGTTGCGGGGCAATTCGATATAGCGTACTACCTTGTGACGTCGGGGGCGGACCTTGCTGAGCTCGAGGATTCGACGATCAACGTACTGATGATCATGGCGACGCTGCGCGACTCTGCACCGTACAGCACCGCCTTGTCTATCCTGGAAGAGGACCCGAACCCGGCGGCCGCGTTTATGTATGACGACGGTACAAAGGTCTCGGCGCTGCTGGTAGCGACCCAACAGGAGAAATGGCCGATCGCGGAAGGGTTGCTCCAGTTGCCGCAGATGACTGCCGAGGTGGCAAATTTCGTCGACCGTCGCGGGACAGCGCTGATGCATACGGCATTTGCGGGGAACGAGGAACTGGTTGCCGACCTTCTTGAAGAGGGCGCCGACCCGAACATATCCGGCTACGGAAACTTCACCGCGCTGATTCTGGCGACACAGAATGAGGACGTCCGGATCGTTGAGATGCTGCTCGACGCCGGAGCCGATCCGGAGTTCGAGAACGATAACGGCGACTCTGCGGAGGAACTCGCGGTTGCTACTGAAAACAACGCACTGATCGCATTGTTTGACCGGTAACAGATAGCGCCCGTGACCGAAGGTACGCGATGACGGGGGGGCATGCGCGGCGGGGAGCTCTGAGGGCGCGGCGACGTTCGTAACGTTTGATTTTGGCGTCCATGCGATGCGGAGCCCTCGCTGGGAGTGGAAACGGGGGGTGTAGAGGATTTCGCAGACGGCGACGAGAAACTTGGCGCGCCGTAGGTCCCGGGAGCGCGGGATGGAGCGGCGCAGGTAGTACACGGCGGAGCGGAACTCCTGAAGGTGGATCAGGTAGAGCCCGATGTTGCGGTTCAAGGTGGGGCTCAAGGGATTGAATACGAGGCCCCGGCGGATCGTTTTCACCGCGAGGAGGGCCTGTTCCAGGGGATAGATACGGTACGGCGAGAGCTCGACGAGGCGGCGGAACAGAGTGACGGCGGTGATGAAGCTGACCAGGTCGGACCC
>CAZNRF010000517.1:0-2299 GCA_964575075.1 uncultured Spirochaeta sp.
TCCTCGTCGACGCGGGCACGAGTTGTCTCGGTGAGGCGTCCGCCTCCCTGAGCGAGCCACAGTAGCGCGCACGTGTCGAGGATAATCACTCGATCTCACCCCATTCGTCGCGCGTGAGGTCCTCGCACCGGCGAGTTGGTAGCCGAGGAACCCACGGAGTGAAGGTATTTTTTGATACCTCCGTTCTTGTACCGGTGATGGTTGACCAGTTGAGTACCCACTCGCGCTGTTTCCCGACGTTCCGAGAATATACGGAAGGTGGGCACGAGGGGGTGTGCTCGACTCACGCGCTTGTAGAGTGTTATTCCGTCATGACGGCGCTTCCCCTCCGTCGCCGCATTAGCCCCTCCGACGCGCGGACACTCATCAGCGAGACGGTTGCCGGGCGTGTAACCGCGGTCTCCCTGGGGACGGAGGAATACCTGGAAGCGATTGAACGCGTCAGCGGAAAAGGGTTGGTCAGCGGTATCGTGTACGATGCACTCCACCTGATCGCGGCTGAGCGCGCCGGATGCGAGCGGATCTTTACCTTGAATGTGGATCACTTCCAGCGACTGGGAGAGGATGTAATCGCGGTTACCGCACCGTAAACGCTATCGCCTGTCGTATCGCACCAGGAACTCCTCTTGCGCCTCCGCCTCCGGATATGACCCGACCGCCCACAGCTCTCCCGCGGCATCGGCGTATCGGTACCCTATCGTTATCAGGACAGCGACACCAAAGGTGCCGGTCCGTCCGCGCCCGGCGGTGCAATGGACGAAGACCCGCTCACCGGCGGTGATGAGTTCGCCAATGGAGCGGGCCTGCTCCCAGAAGAGTGGGGCGATCTCCGGGGACGGAGCGCGGTAGTCTTCTATGGGAATATCGATGAGAGTGAGCGGATACCGTCGTGGTACAGTCGCCACCGGCGTGTCCGTCCCTTGCGCTACGGAGTGACCGATACCGCCGGCTGCCCGGACACGGCTGCGCCACCGGTGGTATTCCGGCGCCAGGCGCGCCACCTCTTCCGGTGGGTTCAGACAGACTACGGTGTGGATCTCCGCAGAACGGAGTTCGTTTTCAAACGTCTGCAGCGGCTGATATCCGGGCATCGGGCCAAGGTACAGTTGGTTGCGCCACGTGCGCATGAACGTAGAAGTCGAGGAGTCCTTGGTGGCCGGGGTGTTTAGGGGGCGTTTTGGCATTGGATACCTCCGTACCAGTGATTGTGGGAAGACTGGGACTGGCGGAAAATGTCTGGTCGGCGTCGCCACCATACGAGGCAGGATGTATACCCAGCCGACGATGACGGCGACAACCCGGAGCTAATGATTTGGTGTACCGCTCACATCGAGTGTGGGAAATTTTCCCATTGCTCTTGGTGAATGCTGTGTTGGATAATCCATTTTGTTGACACGGGATCAAGTCGATCATATCAGTGGTCGTCAAAAAGGAGAAAACGAAGATGGGAACTCGTACGTACTATGCAGTAATCGTTGTTAATGGCAAACGACAGGAAGTAACCGTGCAGGCATCCACGGACCATGAGGCCAAACGCCTGATCTAGGCCCAATATAATCCGGATCGGTTCGTAGGAAATCCACAACACAAGCAACATTAAGGGGTAGCCGTGGACTATCGTCACCTGGACAGACACTCCCAACGCGCTCAGGGGGACACGTGGGTCGCCCGATTTGTGGTGCGACTTCCGGCGAACGAAGAGCGACCAACCGCCGCGGATGTCCGTAGTGCGGCCGAGACGATGCTCAAGAATGGTGGAGAGCGGGATGACGGACGGTATATTTCCATCGATCGGGCCGACCGTTCGGAAGTGGAGTAGCAATTTAATGGCGCGGCGTGGCGTGGGGGCAACCGTGGTTCATTGAACCCACAGTTTGAGGCTCCCTCGGGTCTCGCGTTTCGCTACCAGACGCAGGTTCCACGATTCATCTACACCGCAGCACCGGTTCACGACCTACGGGACTACATACTGCGCCTGTTTAAGCAACATTTGGAGAGAAATAAGCGGAACGTTCTTTCCGGTAGCGCTATCGGCAACGCGATACAGGCGGTAGCCAACGCATCGGTTCCAAAGGATTCGATCGTTCAGCAGATGCTGAGTCACGCCGCCGACCGATTGTTTGACCTTGAATGGGACTACCAGCGGAAACGGATTGTGGCGAAGTTGAGTGCCACAGGACTTGGCGTGATAACGGCTTCAGTTAGCGCCGCCGGAACTCCCGCGGCCGGGGGCGAGAGAATCGAGAATCCTTCTTCCAGCGGGAGCTCTGGAGCAGGTCGCAAAGCGCAAGGGGCTCCC
>CAZNRF010000518.1:0-2292 GCA_964575075.1 uncultured Spirochaeta sp.
CGGCTTTGTGCGTCCGATAGCGGTTGGGGGTGCCGGCGACGACGGTTATCTCGATTTGGCTACCATATTGTCGGCGCAACGCGTGCACCAGCGCGTCGGTACGAAACGATCCGGGGTTGAGATCGGGGGGGTAGTAGAAACTGAGGATGAGGATTTTCACTATTTGGAAACCCTGGATGTCTCGATCGATGTCGTTAGCTGACTGCTAAACCCCACGCGTAACGCGGTCGTCGCCGCAAGCCGATTGAACCCCGCTGCCACCTGAACCGCTTCCATCCGGATACGATTGGCGCCTGAGAAGCAGAGGACGACTGTACCGACAGCGAATGAAGAACCATCCATCGGTACGACGGGCAACCCCGGCGCTGCGATGAACGTCGCGGTTCCCGATAAGCTCTTTGCGCCGGGGCCGGTGAGTCGGTCGGTTAACACAATCGGTTCACCAGCTGTGTCATAGCTCCGGGTATGGGTGACTCCAAAGCCCCTGCGGTAGCCGTCGTGGGACGCCTCCAAACGAGACGGGCTGTCCTCGTGGATGGTGACCCGGGCACGGCGGGCAACGCGGAACGCTGACCAGACTTCGCTGGAGTCAAAACTGCCGATGGACACGGTGTTGTGCGCCCGGGTTGAGCGCTCGTAATCCCGGCGGGGACACCGTTCATAGGTGGAGGTGCCGGTATCGATCAGAATGGCATCTTCGCCACGGTAGAGTTCAACCCCGAGAGTGCCGGCATGGGCGTGGCCGGGCTGGTAGCGTGGCCGCGGTGTGCCAGCGTCGATCAGCAGCTGCAGCTCGCCGGGGCCGTTCAGCACGCGAAATTCGGATGCACCCATCGGCACGGTTTCGGGTGTGATCCCCAGCCGCCGGCCGTAATCTATAAGATCATCCCGCGTGGGGGTCATGTCCGGGGCGCTGTCGTTCATGTGGCCGCGCGTGCGGTCCCAGGGGTACTGCTGAAGCCACCCGAGCATCCTGGCGGCGTGACGCTGAAAAACGTGTCCGCCGATGAGGTTGACCGTATCCAGCAGGCGCCAGAGGATAATGGTGTGGTACATGGGTGAACGCTCGTAGTGCCCGCCGTCCTTAATGACCTGTTCATTTAGTTGGGTGAGGACGATACGCCTGCCCATTGCCCACGCGGCGGTGTCGCGCAAAAAGAAACCACCCCAGAGGAGGCCAAAGCCGTTCTCCAGCAGGTGGTTTCCGAGGAGGTGGTACTCCGGATTTCCTTTAAGTCGCCGAAGGTCCTGCTGTACCATAGCTGTCAACTGCGAACGTGCCGCCTCATCGGAAAGAATCTCCGGCCGGTTTGCCGCCAGTTTGACCAGGTTTATGATCCGCAGCGATGTAGGATACGCCTCCCGTCCGGCGACGGCGCTGCTGCCGTACCGAGTGTATTGTTCCAGAAACCAGGCAAGCTGCCGGTTATCGAGCGCGGGCGAGTGAGCCCAGTTCCAGTAGTGCAGATGATACAGCCACAGGAGTCCCCGCGACGGGTCGTGCCAGGTATCGGTGGTGTACGGCGCGGTCACGTTCAGAAACCGGAAAACGAACGCATCGGGCGCATAACCTACTACCCCTTCCCAGGTAACGGAAATAGGCGACTCGCGCAGGTGAACCTGGAGAGCGCTCGTTTCCTGATCACGGCAGCGACCGGCGACACCGGCAAATCTCAAGCGACGGAGAAAAGGAAACCGAAATACCACCTGCCGAATCTGCAGATGAATGAGGGTATAGACAACACGCCGCACAAGGCGGCAGATCCGGATCAGCACCTCAATTGCGCCGTGCCAGCTCTATGGAGACCCGGGAGACTTCAACGATCTCTTCAAACGGTATGGGCGGGGCCGCCTTGCCTTTGACCGCCTCCAGAAATGCGGCAACACAGGCGCGTTGCCCCTTGTCCTGACGCCGAAGCTTCATCTTCCGGAAGCCGGGCCAGCCGTATCCGGTGAGGGTGCGGAAGTTGTCCAGCTGCAGGATGCGTCCACCGGTGAAGACTTCCAGGCGTTCCTTGGGAAAGGACTTGCTCCCGTTGGCCAGGTAGAGAATGGTACCCATCGATCCCTCGGCAAAACGCAGCTGAATCGAGACGGCATCTCCGGTTGCGCACTCCATATCGGCACGGTGGTACTCGGTTATGGGATCAGCCGCGAGGTAGCGAAGCAGGTCGACAAAGTGACACCCTTCACCTACTATTCTCCCGCCACCAACCTCGGGATCCTGGGTCCAGTGGTCGGGGGGGATTACCCCGGCGTTGACTGTCATGACGAAGGTCTTGGGTTGGGAAA
>CAZNRF010000519.1:0-2262 GCA_964575075.1 uncultured Spirochaeta sp.
AGCCACCTTCGGCTCTGTCCGAGAAACGGTGATACGGCCTTCTCGGCTGCGGTACAGTTTTTCCGCCTCGAGCAACAAGTCTCCGGTACGGCCCTCGTACCGGGTTTTCCACTCGGAATCGCCCGCTACCACGAGATCACCGGACGCAGCCGCCACAGCCACCGTACGATCGGGGTCAAACACCACATCACTGTATGCGATCAGGACATCATCGGTAAGCTCACCCCGGGCCTGCACCAGCGATGCGAGGGCGCCGGAATCCCGCCAGCGAGGATTGTAATAGTACTTGAATTGCGGATACTCCTCCATGATAGAGAGGATCCGATACCCCCCGACCACTGCCACCTGGGAGCACCCCGCGGCCCGGCCTGCCGCCACGATCCGGTCCAGGATGGTCGTCGTATCATCAAACCGGCGTAGACATTTGGGAGGCGGATCGGTCGAGGCATCGGTGGTGTTGGAGGGACCGGCCGCGAGAATGACGAGTTTCACGGGGTCAGCGGAAGATCCATGGCATAGCGAAGTCCGACAAAGGCCGAGAACAGCCATTGATCCTCGCCAATCGGCGCGTAATACCGTGGTTCCGGCGCCTCTCCATCGTCAACATCAACATCGGTGAGAATCAACTCATTCCAGCGGTACCCAATTTCCACTTCTGCAGAGGCCTCCCAGCGACCAAAGCGACGGGACACACGACCGGTAGTGCGCACGGTCGTTTCCACCTCACCATCTTCAAACATATAGAATGCGATCGGTGCATCCACACCCCGCCGCCCGGGATGTTCATCATACTGCGCCCACGGGTTGGCGGGCGATTTGGTACCGCTTACTGTTGCTTCCATCTGGGCACCAACATCGGTCTGCCCGTACTGCATATCCCAGGTAGCCATGAGAGCGAGATTGTTCTCGCCATAGAGGTAACCCATGTAATTGTCACGATAATCGATCTGGCGAGTGCCATCGCGGTAGGGATACTCCACTGCCGGCCAGTAACTGTACTCATAGCGCTTCAGACTGTAATTATCATCGGTGACCGATGTTGCCTGGAAGGTGTACTGGGTAGAGCCTGCATGGTAGAGGCCGATTTTACCGTACCGATCAGTGTCTTTCCAACCGCCGAACGACCACGCCCACTTCTGCGGTTGAGTGCGACTTTGTGTAGTAAGCGCATTGAGATTGATGTCATCCAGTAGGAACTGTCCGTACGCATACCAGTCCGGTCGTTGGACATCCGCCATAACCCCCATGAGACTGTTTTCATCACTGCGCTGCACCCACGGCTTGTCACCATCGGAATTTGCGAGCTGGGTAAAATACATCGGAAGGGGGCTAAGAAAGTACTCCGGATGAAACGATTGGTTGAGATAAACCACCGTCTCCTGAAACGCGAATCGCCAGTCTCCGAGGTGGATACCAAACGCTTTGTAATTGGCGCCACGGTTCAGGGGCTCGTAATAGTAGCCGGTGGGATCATCCTCGGGCTCTGAGTATAGGGGCGGATCAGTGGCAACCTGACCAGTGGTGAGATCAGTACCATATACCGGCACCCGCTGCTGAAAGTGCTGGGAGTTGCGATTGAGCTCAATCCACCGCGTACGATAAAAAAATCGGCCATCGTCATAGGAGACGTCGGCATGAATTGAAGGAAGCGCAGCAGAAGAAATCATCACCGAATACGGAGAGGCCACTTCATCCTCGTGGCGAGCTCGTCCCACCGTGATGTCAAAGCGGCCGCTTTCCAGCCCCACCGTGCCTTCCCGGAAATCGAAATAGTAACCCAGCATAATCTCTTCTTGCGCAGGTACATACTTCTCGCTGTTCATTACAGCAAAATCCAGAGAGAGATAAAACGGAGCAAATGAGTACTGCGGCGCAATACCGAGCTCGTGAAACACCTCGTCCTGATTCACGGTCAGGCCGGTATAGCCGCCAAGGTGAAGTGATCCCTCTCCGTCTTCGGAGTCCGGTTCCTGCGCTCCCACGGTACTTGCGATTCCCAGCAGCGCGCAAGCTACTATGACGGTAATGAGCAATCGATATCGAAAAACTAAACTCATCGGTTATCTCCCTGTTGTTCCCGGGCACGCTCTACGAACGCGCGCACCGTATCGCGGAGCTCCCGCTCCGAAAAACGATTGAGTATAAACTCTTGACCGACCGCGGTGTCTACGTAATCGGTCAGCAGAGTATAGCGTACATACGTCATGCGATGCGTCTTTATCTCTATCGGCTGTAGGTACCACGTTCCGTGCATCGCCGATA
>CAZNRF010000520.1:0-2261 GCA_964575075.1 uncultured Spirochaeta sp.
ACAACCAGAACCACAATCTGGCGCTCTACCATTGAACTACATCCACCGCAAGTGCGCTGGACTATGCCCGGTATCGCCCCGATTTGTCAAGCCGGGGCGGATGGAGCGCGGGTGAGTGTCACCAAAATGTAGGTCCGCGTCCATTCCACCGGCTGGTCGGGTAGTTGGGTAGCGGCAGCGCGAATCCGGTCCAGCAATTCAGGGGGATACCGGCGGGCAAGAGCGCTCCCAAGGGCCGAGTCAGAGCTGAGCCACCGAAGGACCTGCTCCGAGGAGACGGCGCGTTTGGTAACCACCGGACGTGAGGCGACATCTACAGCCCAGTGCTGTGAGCCGGAGGTGAAGGTGGTACCCAGTGACGACCACTGCGCGGTTTTGGGGGGTGCTACCTCCTTCTCGGCGGCTTCCAACGCGTTCCTGTCGGGATCGTTGAGCTGCAACACCGAGGACGGACGCGTTCCCTGGGAGGGGTCGATATCTACAATCACCGCTCGTCCCTCCGGCGAAAGGTGCGTACAGACGGTTTCAACGAGAGAAGCGGTGGGGTCGGTATGGAAGTTTCTGACGAAGACCCGGTCAAAGGGCCCGGAATGGTTATTGGCGTCCGTTTCGGGATTGAGAAGGGTCGAAGCCGAGACGAGCTCCGGAGCATCAACGCTGGTCTGATCGATGGTGAGGGAATGGCGAACGGTGTCGATGGCGTCGGGAGGGCTCCAAACCGCGGTGAGTCCCCCGTGGGCTTGTCGGAGGACTTCCCAGACCACCACGAGGATGCCGTCTCCGGCGAGGAGCACGCGATGCTCTGGTTGCAGGTCTAAGTGATCAACGAACAGGTCCCGGAGCATCCGGGCGTGATCATACATGTGCCCTTCGGCGCGATGGGTCCAGTCGGTTGTCCCTCCCCGTGATGGAGCAACCACCCATGCGACGTCGGCAGGCTCGTGCAGGGCGGCCAACTGCAAACGCCGCCGATCCTGGAGCTGTCGGGCCCGGGCACCCTCCCAGCCGATGGATCCAGGCTGATAAAAGTGGCGCCCCTGAAGCCCACCGGGAAGGTATTGTTGTGCGACCCAATGATCCCGATATGCGTGGGGGTAGAGGTAACCCTGTCCGTGGCCTAAGGCGGCACCGTCGCGGTTTGCATCTTTCAGATGGTGGGGAACCTCTGTATCTGAGACATCATCGAGACTTTTCAAGGCATCGAAATAGGCGAGGGTCGTGTTCGACTTTTCGCAGTTGGCCAGATACAAGACAGCATGAGCCAAATGAAACTGCCCTTCAGGAAAACCCACGCGATCAAACGCTTGCGCACAGGCGCTTACCACTGAGATCGCGTGAGGGTCAGCGAGGCCGATGTCCTCCGAGGCCTGCACCAGAAGGCGCCGGAAAATGTAATGAGGGTCTTCACCGGCGGTTACCATTCGAGCCAGCCAGTACAGCGCTGCATCAGGGTCGGACCCCCGCACCGATTTTATCAAGGCGCTGATCGTGTCAAAATGGTAGTCTCCGTCTTTGTCATACAATACCGCTCGGCGTTGGATGCTGTCCTCGGCGGTAGCCAAGTCTACGGTGATGGTCGTCTGGGGAGGCGGGGGAAACGTATCATGGCTTGTTTCGACAGCGAGCTCCAGGGCGTTGAGGAGTGTTCTGGCATCACCGGCCGCAGTGGAGACAAGGTGTTCCCGAGCCTCATCGGTGATCGTGACGGAGTACGTGCCGTACCCGCGGTCGGGATCGGAAAGAGCGCTGTCTAGGACCTTGTGCAAATGATGCGGTTCCAGTGGTTTCAGCAGGAATACGCGACTGCGCGAGAGAAGGGCCCGATTCACTTCAAAGAACGGGTTCTCCGTGGTGGCCCCGATCAACAGAATCGTGCCCTGTTCCACCCAGGGGAGCAACGCATCCTGTTGAGATCGGTTCCACCGATGCACTTCATCGACGAACAGGATCGTTCGGCGGTTGACGGTGTCCCGAAACGTCTTGGCCTTCTCGATCGCCTCCCGAAGATCCTTTACACCGCTCAGGACCGCGTTAATCGATATGAACTGACTTCTGGTTCGGCTGGCGATCACCTGGGCCAAAGTGGTTTTTCCGGTGCCAGGCGGGCCGGACAGCACAATAGAGCGGATCTGGTCAGCCTCGATGGCGCGACGCAAGAGCCTCCCCGGCGCGAGAATATGTTCTTGTCCGACGAATTCCTGGAGCGCTCGCGGCCGCATTCGGGCCGCCAAGGGATAGCGTTCAGCGTCGAAAGGTAAGTC
>CAZNRF010000521.1:0-2260 GCA_964575075.1 uncultured Spirochaeta sp.
CCGTAGGTGTGCGTGCCCGGTATTCCGCCTCTCCGTCTGGTCCTTCCGGCAACGGGATAGGCAGGGTCCGGTGCAGCTGAAGGCTGTCGTTATGTTGCTCAGTGTATACTTGTTTGCGAGCCACTCTCTGGTCATACTGGCATCATGACATCAACAGCTACGCAGGCTGATCTCTCTTCAAGAGAGACGCGGCTCCGTCAGCCAATCACTGGCGTTGAGGCTCTGGTGCTTGTGGGCGCGGTTGCCGCGACCTTGTTCCTTTTCCCGCGGTGGATAAGCTTCGCCTATCGGACTGTGAGTGGACTGGACGGCTACGCTTGGTTCTTCGCCTTTGCCTTTCTCGGGATGGGAGTTGCCGGGTTCGCGCTTCCGTTCGCGGCGATGGCAATCACCCCGTGGCGTTTCAAGCTTGTTGCCGGTGTGCTCTCCCAGTTCGTGCTCGTGTACTGGGGCGGGCGCATGTTGGTTGAGATGATCCCTGCTGGATTCTGGCCGGTAGCCGGCGAACTCGCCCGCTTTGCTTTCTTGCAGGGCGGCGCGCTTGGCGCGCTCCTAGTATGGGGCAGGCTCCGCGAGAAACGCCTTGAGGGCGCAACCCCGTTTCCGTCCCATGCCTCGGATGGTGAGCAAGTCAAACCACCCCGCAGTCCGGTTCTCGTCCAGATTATCGCACTTGCATCGATCCCTGCGATCTACGTCGGTATCCTAGCCGGAGCGCTCGTAACCGTAGGCATAGGGATCTTGCTCACGATCCTGATCTCTGAGGCAAACCGGGTCCCAACTCTGCTCGTCGCAGCTGCCTATTTGGCTCCGATCGCAGCGCTTCTTGGCGCCGTATATGCTCTTCTGAGAGCTATCGTTCCTCCGGCACCCACAGAGCTTGCTGTTCCACTGCCGCGTGAAGCAGCCCCACATCTATGGGAGTTGGTTGGTGAAGTCTGTCGCACGCTCGGTACTCGGGAGCCCAGACATGTCGTTGTACACATGGCGCCCACCTTTTTTGTTATGCAAGGGAGACTGAAGGTCTACGACAAGAGTAAGATTAGAGGTCGGATTCTCGCCGTCGGACTGCCTGCGCTCCGTGAGCTTGGACGAAGAGAGCTGAAGTCCATACTAACGCACGAGTTTGCCCACTTCTCCGGTGGCGACACCATATACTCGGCCATTGGCTCGCGAGTATACACTGGACTCGGTGCTGCCGCGCACGCCATTCGATCCGGCAGCGGGCTTGGCGGGAGATTCGGCCCTGTAATCTATTTCGTCCAGATACCCGCTTTACAGTACATGCTCTCATACTATCGCTACCTGAGATCGCTGGACGCGTCGATCAGTCGCAGACGGGAGCTCCGTGCTGATTGGTATGCGGCGAACCACTACGGCAGAGAAGCATTCATCTCAGGTCTCAAGAAGGTCGTAGGTATAGGAATGCATTTCAACGATGCGATCAAGTCACTCCGCTTCACGGACCCGAGAGATCTCTACCGAGCCTATGCGGAATATCTCGACCGTAACCCCGGCGCGTACACGGACCTCCTCCAGAAGTCCTTGGAGCAGGGGGAGACCGAGTTCAGCTCACACCCGCGGCTCAAGGTCAGGATAGAAGCCGCTTCACTCGTGCCCTATTCCAGTTCTCATGGGATCGAGAACCATGGTTCGATGGACACGATGATCGCCGAACTCGCTCCTGCGGAACGGATCCTTGCGGCGGTACTCGGTGCCGCGGTCCTGAGGTTCCAGGAACAGGAGCGACTAGCTGCGGAAGGGGATGAAGAAGATGATGCGGAGGAGTGGGACGGTTCCCTTGACGACGACGAATAGGGTCTCCGGCAGTCGGGCCTCGATGCCCGACTGGATCGTGATGGCCGAGTAGACTCATGCGCTGACTCGCTCTCGGGAGCAACATAACAAAGCCGTCCAGTTGACGCCTAACTTCATTTTCTCAATAGACTTATGGCCCGGTGTTCTACCGTACCGTCTGGCCCTTACGGGCACGACTTTCGCTGGGTACGGCGCAACTGACGGCTGTCGTTATGCCGCACTACGTGCGGTTTTTCGCGAGGCACTCTATCCTTACGTGACGGAGACCGCGAATGTCGCCTTGGTTCCCGCATACTTCTTGTTCGTAGAGACGCCGCGAACACCTTCCTCTCGCATGGTGGCCCGGAGTAATCGTTCCACCCCAGTTTCGAATCGCCCCGATGCTTGCTGATCCCAGACTATGCAATTGGCCTCGACGGTGCTATCATGTAAGGGAAGTAAG
>CAZNRF010000522.1:0-2251 GCA_964575075.1 uncultured Spirochaeta sp.
ACAGTTTGGGTACTGCTGTTGACGGCATCGGTGATGACCGTCTGGCGCGCAAGCTCCTCTTCAAACTCCGGTACATCGGGGTTGGGATACGGCCGTTGGGTGTTTCTCAGTTTGGCCACGCCGAGTCGCAGCGGCTCGATGCTGTAGAAGCCTATCGCCTCTACCAGGTCGTACTGCTCCGTGAGAGAGGTGGCGTCCTTGAACAGATTGAGACTCTGAAACGATGGATATCGCTCTTCAATACTGACGCTAAGTTCAAACAGGTATTCATTATCCGGGCTAGGCATGTAGCTGTATTTCTTGATCACCCCCGCCTGAGTCGAGAGGTCCAGCCGATCGACTTCGAAGGTATCTCCCGCCATGCGCTCCCGCAAAACCGAGGCAAAACTCCCGAACCGAGAGAAATCGAGCCCAAGATCCTCCTCGTAGGTCGTTCTGATGATCGTGAGATCCCGGTCTACGATGTAGATGTCGTATCCCTCAAACCGCTTCTGCATCTCCGCCAGATCCCACGCCATCACGTCGGGATTATCCTGGTATTTTTCTACCATCTGCCGGGAATGCTCGCGCATCTCCTGGTTTAACTGTTGTTCGGCGATCAGATAGGCATCGTTGATGTAATTCACCGTCTGCAGGATGTTCTGCTCCACGAGCTGCTGCTGGTTGCGGTACTTCTCTTCGATCACTTCCCGAATGTTGGCGTACTGGACAGAAAAGAGATACATCATGATGAGCGCAATCAAAATCAGGAGGAGGTACTTTGCGTTGCTCATCAATTTTTCCACGTCGTATCCCTCTTTTGTTGGTTTGTCCGAGTACGGCAGTTCTGCCTCAGCTCAGAGTCAGGCCCATGGCGCACGCTTTGCACGGAAACGAGAGGCTCCTGAGATTTTAGGCTGAACGTTTTTTTACTGAATCAAAGGACTGATGTGGCTGACATACTATCACACCCGCCAATCGGTCACCAGCCCGCGTCTTGGCTCACCAGAACTCTCGCCGTGAGCCACGCTATTATTCATCGATGTGAGATAAAATCGCTGATCAAGGAAGTGGGGGTCCGAAATCGGGGTATGTCGGAGAATTCTCACCGGCGAGCTCCGGGACATACCTGGTCAGGCCCTGAACTCTCCAGTATCATGACCGGCGATGGTCTGCCCCGGCTTCGCCGACACCGTCTCTGCGTTTCTCAGGAGTCCGATCGACACGATCATCGGCGGGTTGAGTTCTGCGGCTTCTGGGAGCATTGAGAAGCCTCAGGTCGAGGCGTGGCGCCGCCAGGTAGAGATCCTCCAACACACACTCACTGGTATCGTTGAAACAGTGCCGCGTACCCGAATGGGGACGGTTCTGTTCGAATATCCCGTTCCTCGTATGGGCGCGCGGATAGATACGATTCTGTTATTCTCGGACGTCGTAATAGTGTTGGAGTTCAAGGTCGGGGAAGGCAGCTTTACCTCCTATGCCCGAGATCAGGTATATGACTATGCCCTTGACTTGAAAAACTTCCATGAACCGAGTCACGCGGCTGCAATTGTGCCGATCGTTGTTGCAACAGAAGCTCCTCCGCCAGCGACGATTACGGTTACGCCGACTGCACACAACGATGGTCTGTTCGTTCCAATGGAGAGTTCCGCCGAATCGCTGTTCGCCGTTCTTCAGGTCGTCCTGGAGTACTTGAGTGGTCACACCTGCCCTATTGCCATTGATCCGGACACGTGGCAACAGGGTCGATACCTTCCAACGCCCACGATTATTGAGGCGGCTCTCGCGTTGTATCAGGGACACTCCGTATCAGAAATATCACGGAGTGACGCCGCGGCTAAGAATCTCCACGAAACCACCGACGCCATTTCACGGATTATTGCTGATGCTCGGGACAATCGACGGAAGGCGATATGCATGGTTACCGGCGTCCCTGGAGCGGGGAAAACACTGATCGGATTGAATATTGCGACGAAGCACCTCAACGCCCAAACTGACCTCTTCAGCATATTTCTGTCTGGCAATGGGCCTTTGGTGAAGATCTTACAGGAAGCGCTGGCTCGGGACCGGGTGCGTCGCGCTGCTGATCAAGGCGAGACGCTGCGAAAAGGCGTGGCTCGGAGTGAGGTGAAGGCGTTTGTCCAAAACGTGCACCACTACCGGGATGCGTACCTGAGCGATAGCCGTCCCCCTGAGGATCATGTGGCTCTCTTCGATGAGGCCCAACGTGCGTGGAATCTTCAACAAACCGCCAACTTCATGAAGCAGA
>CAZNRF010000523.1:0-2245 GCA_964575075.1 uncultured Spirochaeta sp.
TCCAGCCAAGAACGTCTCCTCGGTGAGCGTTTTCTGCGCATTCTGGAAAGCCATAACCGTGGCAATACGTGAGGGCCTGATGCCCACTTCCGCCAGGTCCCCATGTGTCCCCCATGTAAAAGTGGTAAATTCCCAAATCTTTGTTGTAAACACTCTCCCCGAGATCGGTGCCTTTTATGAAATCGAAGTATGTTTCGTCAGCGAGGAAGTATTGATTAAACTGTGCAGGGCTGCTGCAAGAAAAAGTCTCAGGATTAGTGTCCCAGTCCCAGGTGTGCTGGCCCAGAAAATAATGTTCTTCATGGTTTGTGCAGCGCTTTAGGTTCTGTCCGTTAGCGGGTCCAATGCTTGCCGTTAAAGTGGCGAGCATTGCAAATGCGAAAACAAAGGAATCTATCCCTCTCATTTGTCTCTCCTTGCGGCGGTCTCTTCCACGAAGAGCCCAGGCGTATGATTGCTGACATTGCTGTCAATGGTGACGCTGTGCCACGTTAGATTTGCGTTAGATGTGTGAATGAGATTATTGTATGTATCAACGTATAAGTTATGCACGTCACCCGATAGGGTGGCTTGCATCGTTAGGCAGACAAAGACAGGCCCTTGGAGGTTGAGTTTTTCGATGTTCCAAGTTTGGTTGTTCTTGGCTGAGTAGACAATGCCGTTGTGGGGAGTGTCGTTGGGATCAGAGTAACTGTAGGCGACATGGATGACTCCGTCAAGTGCGATGTCAATGGCAGGATGGGAGAAAGCTTTGTCCTTGTCAATGGTTTCTGTAACCCAGTCGCCATGAATATTGTTAGCGAACTGCAGAAGGCCTTTGTCTGTTTCATAAACAGCAAAAGCATTTCCCTGATTGTCGATTGTGATCGATGGCATAGGCCCTGCTTCTGGGTCTGTATCGATAAACGAGGATGTCCATGCCTTGTCTGCGACTGTGCCGTGTTTTAGGCCATCAAAGTTGCTAAAAACAAAATGCGGAACATTGTTGATGCCGATAGCGACATCTGGATAATCGCCATTGAAAGCGTCTACGGCTTCTGAATGAAAAAGGCCATCGGCACCGAATGCATACTTGAGGCCCAAGTATGAATCACGGCGGGGGATAAAATTTTTAGCGTAAGCAATATGAAGAATGTCTGAGGAATCCAAAGCCATAGAGGGTACATATCCGTATTCATCAACCACAGTGGCGACCCATCCCCCCCCTCGTTTAACGAGATGTAAGATCGAAGAAAAGAATGTACGTCCCAGTACGGTTTCTTCAGGTTGTTCAAAAACTATATGAACTCGATTTTGGGAGTCTACTGCTATTGACGTCTTATTGCTCTTGTAACCAAGATCCTCTATCTCCCAAGTTCCACTTTTGTTGGTCGCATAGTGAAGGGTGTGATCTGGTCCCCCCACGTAGCTTACGTGCGGAGCCACGTCATCTACGCGGCCGGAGTCCGAATCAGACGATGTCTCGGTCGCGACATCCGAGTCCGGGTTGGTGGTCACATCTTCGCTATCGACTGTCGCAGTCTCTGTGCCGGGGGATGATGAGTCTGATTCGAAAATCGAATCGCTACCGGAATCTATGGTAGTCGAACCATTTTCCGTGGCTGTTGAAATGTCTAGGGAATCAATGGAGTCCGTCTGCTCGTCGTTCTGCAGATTGGCAGAGCTGTGACAGCCACAGAATAACAAAAAAGAAATCGCGGAAATAGTGCGTTTCATAGCGTTTCCTCCCGGAAGTTTTTTTTTGGGATCGACCCACAACCACCAGATTTACATCGGGTATCATGGGCTCTATCATCGGAAAAATCCACTAAAAAGAGAATCAATTTTCGCTCAGCTGGTTAAACAACACATGCAAGAGATGGAAAAAGGTCGTAAGAGAGAGAGTTTATGGCTTGGTAGCAGCGATCGAGTTGTTCCTCACCCCATTCACCAGCTCCACCAAGTCCTCCAGCACGTACTCCCCCTCTCGCTCCACACCGTTTTTCGCCCGAAACGCATCCAGAGCCGCCTGGCTCGCCCTGCCCCAAACACCGTCGACTCCATCGCCATTCGGTCCGAACTCCCCAAGGTCGTACCCGAGCTGAACGAGCAGCCACTGAACCGCCGAAGGCTGGTTCATCGGGACATCCGTCTCCTCCGTCACAGCCTCCTCGTCCCCCACCTCCGAGCCCACCCCCCGACCGCTCTTCCGGGCCTTGCCCTCGCCGTCCCTGCCCCTGCGCCCCCCGTAGGCGACCTCCTCGCC
>CAZNRF010000524.1:0-2243 GCA_964575075.1 uncultured Spirochaeta sp.
GAGCTCCTCCGGGCGTAAAATCGTTCTGCATGTCGACTATCACCAGTGTTCTCATTGTTTCAGTTCCTCCCTTTGCGCTTCCACCAGACGGTCACGTTCTTCTTTGAGCTGTGTGCTGAGTCCCACTTTGTAGATGTGCGGGTTGGTGAAACGTTTGTACTCCGGTGGAAGCAGCTCCAGGCGTTCTGTCGCGTAGTCGGCGATCTTCTGCACCGATCTCGCATCCGTCGTCCTCTCCCCGTCTTTCATTACCAAGTGGAGCAACGGCTCCTGCTGGTGTTCGCTGATCCGTAGCGATTTCAGGGGATCGAACGGATGGTGCATCTCCTCGACGTCCGATTCGCCGGCAAGGGTCACCGCGTCGGCGCCGAAGAAGGACCCGTCGTCGTTGAGAACGCGGACGACCTGTTTCAGGTGGGGCAGGCTGATTTTTCCGGTGGTCTCGGAGAGTTTGATGCGTGGTTTTCCATTGGCAAACGCAAGCTTATAGATGCCGTCGAGGGCGGCGTCGGGCGGGCCGGTCACCAGGCGCGTGCCCACGCCGAACAGATCAATCGGGGCGTCCTGTTTCAGCAGGCTTTCGATCACATGTTCATCGAGCTGATTCGACGCCGCGATCTTCACGTCGTTCAGTCCGGCCTCGTCCAGCATCCTACGCGCCTCTTTCGCCAGGTAGGCCAGGTCGCCGCTGTCGAGCCGGATGCCCAGCAGTTGCTCTCCGCGCCCCGCCATCTCCTGTCCCACCTTGATTGCGTTCGGGATCCCGCTGTTGAGCGTATCGTAGGTGTCCACCAGCAGGACGCAGTTCTCCGGCTGATTCTCGGCGAAGTCGCGGAAGGCCGTCAACTCATCGTCGTAGCGTTGCACGAAGGAGTGGGCCATGGTGCCGGAGACCGGGATGTCGAAATCACGCCCCGCCCGCACGTTGCTGGTGCCATCGAAACCGCCGACCATTGCCGCCCGACTGGCGTAGTAGCCGGCCGGTCCGTGCGCGCGCCGGAGTCCGAAATCCAGCAATTTGCGCTTGCCCGCTGTCATCCGCATTCGGCTCGCCTTCGTCGCGATCAGCGTCTCGAAGTTTAGAATGTTGAGCAGCAAAGTCTCGATCACCTGCGCTTCGATCAGGTTCGCCTCGACGCTCAACACGGGGCGGGTGGGAAAGACGACGTCGCCCTCCATGCTGCTGTAGATGTTGCCCCGAAAACGGAAATCTTCGAGATAGCTCAAGAACTCGGTGTTGTAGCCCAGCTCGGCCAGATAGTCGATGTCCTCCTTATCGAAATGCAGCGTCTCAAGTGTCTCGAGCAAATCCTCCAGCCCGGCGAAAAGTGCATAGCCGGCGTCGAACGGGAGGCTGAGGAAGAAATAATCGAAGACCGCCCGTTCCTTCCGGTGGCCTTTCAGGAAGTAAATCTGCGCCATCGTAAGTTCGTATTCATCGGTGTATGTGCCGGTGAAGTCGATCATACAATCCTCCGTTCGGCCTGAGTAGAGGGTGCTTGTGGACTGAGTGCGCGAAGTTATCGTAGCAGTATTGCCGGGAAGCCTCAATAAGAGTACCTGACCCCGTTGGGAAATGCGATGGGATTAAAGGGAGAATACCCCGCCACAAGGGCCGGGGTATTCTCCACCCTGTGGGTGACTCGATCCGTAAAAAAGAAAAGGAATCAAAAAGTGTTCCCGGGGTAGGACCGATGAACGGCAATCGCTCCAACCCTGGGCTGTAAATATGTATACCCTTCGGGCAAACAAAGATGGTCAACGAGACTATAATAAAACCGGAAAAGTGGGTGAACAAATTTGATCTGGTGGCTACTATGCCGGTAGTATTAGTAGGAGAATGACCTTTGCGGGGTGAACGTAAGTTTGTGTCATATGTTGAAAGCAAACCGGAAAGCTGAAAACAGGTTGCAATGAGACTGACATACCCGATACTGACGTTGAAACGTCGCCATCCCGCCGACTGTGGAGTTGATTAATGGATGCAGCAAAGAATACCGGTCTCATTATGATTTTTATCGTCGCCGTGTTCGTAAACGGCTGCTCGTTTTCCCCCTCGGTCCCACAGGGGCGTGAGTATCCATCGGCCCGGCTTTTGCCCCGGTCCGCCAACCGTCAACGGGACATGGCCGCGTCAAACGATAAAGATTTGCCAGCACTGGACGCTGAGGCTTCTCTGCAGGATTATCTGACGTATGCGGCCCTGAACAATCCCGGTCTGGAGGCCGCGTGGCGTCGATGGC
>CAZNRF010000525.1:0-2237 GCA_964575075.1 uncultured Spirochaeta sp.
CCTTGCCAAGCTGCGGACGCTCCTGTTGAACGGTCAAAGTCTCATGATGTTTCCTGAGGGAACGAGGAGCCGCGACGGGCGGGTGGATACCAAGAACTTTGCCTACGGCATCGGGAAAATCGTGGATGACCTGAAACGCCTCGGTACGCAGCCTCGCGTGCTCTGCGTCTATCTCCGCGGTCTGACACAGAACACCTACGGTACGATACCGCGCAAAGGCGAAACGTTCTATCTGGACTATCAGCTACTGGAGCCACAGAGCGAATCCCGCGGTCTTCGCGCCCAGCGCGATATCTCCCGTCAGATCGTACACACCCTCGCTCGGATGGAAGAGAAATTCTTCACCGGGACGAAAGGGATACAATGGCAGCGGTGACGGCCAATGTTTCTCGGTAACGACCTCGTTCATTGGAGCGGCACCGCCGCCCGAGAGAAAGAAACGCGTACCAGCCGCACTCAACGCTTCGTCGACCGGGTGCTTCACCCCCAAGAACACCGTCTCATTGCCGGGCTCGGGGTGATTCGGAACCGTTTGGCAGCCGTGCCGCTTCCGCACGCTCACGCGCTCTGGGCACTGTGGGCCGCTAAGGAAGCGACGTTTAAAGCCGCTGTCAAAGCGTGGCCCGGCCTGGCCTTCTCTCCCCGGTCGATTCGCATCGAGTTTCTTCCCAGGGTGCCCGGCCACGGCGGTAGCGAGAGAGCCTGGCCGCTGGCGCAGCACCTCGATTCTGATCATCAGATCACTGCTATGCGTCCCTTGGCCCGAGGCTTGGCCCACATCCGTGATCACGTGTACGAGATTCTCTGGGAGTATCACGACGAGGTCGTACACGCCATCGCCATGGGTCCGTTTTCACAAGTCCGAACGGACCGCCACGCGCAGCAGCACGGCGATCACTGGAATGGGATCGTCAGAATGATCACCCGAATACCCTCACACCGAGCCTCACAGGCCGTGCGGAGTATCGCCCGCCACCTGCTTTCGGTCCTACCCGTACCGTCCCTAAGCGGACTTCCCGGCAGGCACGTGGGAATCGTTCGTGAACTGCTGGAAACCGGACGGTTGGGTCCCCCAACGTTCCACGACGGCGCCCCTCGGGAAGATCTGGACCTCACCCTGACCCACGACGGCCCGTGGGGAGCGGCAGGAATCCTCCACCGCCCGGCGCCGGCGCACTGCCCGCACTGCCCGCACTGACACAGTCCGCACTGCTACCGTCTGCCGCGAGGCCGGTGGAAACGGCAGGCCCCAACGTAGTACAGTCGCGCTCATGGAACAGATGAAGCGCACCCACACCTGTGGCGCCCTCCGCGCCGCCGACGACGGCCGCACCGTAACCCTCAACGGCTGGGTTCACCGTACCCGCGATCACGGCGGTGTGTCCTTTTTTAATCTTCGCGACCACGCCGGTATCACGCAAATTGTTGTCGATCAGGATGCCTCGGATGAGCTCAAGGCGATCGCCGGGAAGCTCCATATGGAGTACTGCCTGGCGGTGGAAGGCATTGTGCGGCGGCGCCCGGAGGCGATGGTCAACAGCGAGATGGCCACCGGCGAAATCGAACTGGCTGCAACACGAATCGAGATACTCTCCACGTGTGAACCGCTCCCGTTTATGATCGACGAACGATCCGACGCCCGGGACGACCTGCGCTTCAAGTACCGCTACCTGGACCTGCGTACCCACGCGATGCAACGGAAGATCCGCCTCCGCAGCGAGGTGATGCAGGCGGTGCGGGAGTTTCTCACCGGGGAGAACTTCGTTGAGGTGGAAACCCCCACGATGATCAAAAGCACCCCCGAAGGCGCCCGGGACTTTCTGGTTCCCTCCCGGCTGCACCCGGGTTCGTTCTATGCGATGCCCCAGAGCCCACAGCTCTACAAGCAGCTTCTCATGGTGAGCGGCTTCGATAGGTACTTCCAGTTGGCCCACTGCTTCCGCGACGAGGACGCCCGGGGGGACCGGCAGCTCGAGCACACCCAGATCGACCTGGAGATGAGCTTCGTCTCCAAGGACGATGTCTTTGCCGTGGTGGAAGGGATGATGGGGAACGTGTTTAAGCGGGCTCTGGATATCGACCTCCCGGCTACGTTTGAGCGCCTTCCCTATGACGAGGCGATGTACCGCTTCGGCACCGACAAACCCGACCTGCGGTATGAGCTGGAGCTGCAGAATTTTGCCCCCTTTGTCGAGGGCAGCGGGTTCGGCGTCTTTGAGAAGGCCGTGGCCGGCGGC
>CAZNRF010000526.1:0-2230 GCA_964575075.1 uncultured Spirochaeta sp.
CCCAGCGCCTCGTGACCCGCGTGCTTGTTCAGGTGACCGAACCGCTGCAGACTGCCGCTGCGTACGGTGCCCATCAATCGAGCAGCGCTGGCCGCTCCGAACCGTCTTGATCCAATCCCTCGCGTTCTGCTCATCTTCCTTCCCCCACCAATCGTCTGAAGAAGCTCGGACGTCTGCTGTACGTCCGAATGAAGTCCTCCGTTTCCCCGTACTCTTCGGCTCCGGCAATGTCCCGCGCCGTGTCACCTTCGTTGTTGGATAGTGAAGAATCCGCCCCGGCCTGAAGCAGGACGGTTACTACCTCAAGCGCGTCCACGCCGGCGGCGTAGTGGAGAGGGGTGTTTCCCGCTTCACCCTGCACGTTTAACTCGGCACCCGCCTCGATGAGCATGTCAGCCGTGAGGCGGTCGCCATTTTGCGCGGCAATGTGCAGATAGCTCTGCCCGGCGCGGTTCGTCGAGTTGGGATCCACATTGTGCGTTTTGATAAGGGATCCTGCAGCGCCCCAACCCCGGTTCATGACGAGGTGAATCGGCGTGTTACCCTCCTCGTCCGGTACCTCGACCGTCGATGAGCGGACGAGGCTGAGCCACGCGGGTCTCTGCTGCTTGATGGCCACGTGAACCGGTGCGTCCCCGGCCTGATTGCTCATGGCCGGGTCCGCGCCGTGTCTGAGGAGCCGGATGCTTGCTGCGGTCTGCTGCGCCATGATCGAGACATGGAGCGGGGTGTTTCCGGATCGGTCGACGAGGTTGACCGATGCGTTGCGCTCGAGGAGGGGATCTATCATCTCTGCTACGTTCCGGGCGGCAACGTGGAGATAGGATTCTCCGCGGTTGTTCTGAATATCTATTGCCGACTCGAAAGCGAGAAGCTCTTGCGCTTTGGGGATTTCGGCGGAAGCCAGCGCCAGGTGAAGTGGCGTGTTTCCGCCATTGTCCGGGATCTCGACGTTTGCGGTCGCTCTGAGTATGGCGGTGAACACCTCCCCCTCAAGGTGTTGCACCGCGTAATGCAGCGCGGCTTGGCCGTCCCCATCCTGAAGGGCGTAATCCGGAGTGAGCGACATAATGCTGCGAACGCTTTCCTCGTTCTCCGCGGCGATAGCCGCCATGAGCGGTGTGCGACCTGTGCCGTCCTGCTGGTTGATAGGAGGGTCCTGATCCAGGAGGTATGAGACGAGCTCTGGTCTGTGCTCCTCAACGGCCCAGTGCAGGGTGGTTCGACCACCGGGGCCCGGTGTGGCAAGAGACGCACCCCAATCAATCACGAAGCGGAACATGCTGTCCTGTGCACCTTTTTCCATGGCAATTGCGAGCATGCCCTTACCGCTCGGATCCGTTGAGTTCGGGTCTACGTTTGTCTCCCGAGCCGCGGTGAGGAAGCGTGTGCGTCCCTCTGCCACGGCGTACCCGAGATACGACGTTTCGTCCCGGTACGAAGCGTTGACCACTTCCGGTTCGTAGCGCAGGGCGTTGCCGAGAAGCGCCGGATTATCCCGGGTGACCGCCCGTTCCACCAGATAGAGAGATAGATAGTATTGGGCAGATCGCAAGTTCCGATTGTTGGCATCATCCAGAGCTGAGCGCGCATTGATTCGATAGTCCCGCTCGAGAACCCCTACAACTTCGAGCTGCCCGTTAGAAGCCGCGGCGAGGACCGGGGTCATTCCTGTTTCTCCCTCCCGCCGATCTGCCTCGGCTCCGCGTTCGATGAGAACCGAGACGCCGTCGACAACACCTTCGCTTGCGGCAAGTATGAGCAGCCGCTGCGCCAGCTCGCCGCGGCTGGAACTGTCATGCAGGCTTAGGAGATGGTCCAGGGCGCTAACGTTGCTTCGAAGGGCGAACAGATATGCGCCGTCACCCGTGGAGTGCCGCATATCCGAGAGCAGGCCCACGTTCCAGACCCGCCGGACCAGGGATCGGTTGTTCTGTTCGAGTGCCGAGAAGAACGCGTTGGTAAGAGCGCTGAAGTCGCGCCGCGCCTTTCCCCGATAGGGGTTTCTCCGCGCGATCTCTGAGGCGCGCCGGGAAAGCAGGTACCGATCAAGGACTTCGTCGGTCAGGAGGCTACGGTAGTAGTAGGGCTCCGGACGCTCGGAAAACTGGTCCATAGCGTATGCGGTGAGAAAATCGAGAGATTCGTGCGCCTCTCCCGCGTGCGGCCCGTTGTTTTCAATCATTGCCCACTTCGCGGCCATAAGCTCCGCGGCGGAGCCTGCAGTGTA
>CAZNRF010000527.1:0-2224 GCA_964575075.1 uncultured Spirochaeta sp.
TTCTCATACTTTCAGAATTCGCCGTCCCGCAATTTGTTGTGTTCTTTTTCGGGCTCGGCGCGCTCCTCAACGCGCTCCTGGTTGCCCTGATTCCGGGTTTGCAACCTCGAATGCCCTTGCAGATCTTGCTGTGGGCGGCGACCAGTGGAATATCGCTGGCCCTCCTGCGGCGATACGCGGCACGATGGTTCCGTGGCGATGATCTCAAGCCGGGAACGGAGGGGGATGGCGCCGGGGGCGAAACCGCCGTCGTGACCGAACGGATCACTCCCGCCCAGCCCGGTCGCATCCGGTTTCGCGGCACCACATGGGAAGCGAGAAGCTTCGACGAGACGATCGCCGAAGGCACCACCGTAACGATTCTCAAACAGGAATCGTTGGCGTATATCGTCACCGCCGGCGATCTGCTCGAGGAGGACTCATGAGCGTATTCAGTGCCTACCTTTCCACCATCATTCTGCTGGTGGTGGTTTTTACCGTCTTCTTTAAACTGATTCGGATCGTACCGGAGCAGCAGGCGTGGCTGGTGGAGCAATTCGGGAAGTACCGCCGGACGATGGGACCTGGCCTGCACCTGGTCATTCCGGTGATTCAGAAAGTTGCCTATAAGCAGCTGCTCAAGGAAGAGGTGATCGACGTGCCACCGCAGGTGTGTATCACCAAGGATAACGTTCAGGTCAACGTGGATGGAGTTCTCTACTTACAAGTGATGGATGCGGAGAAGGCCAGCTACGGTATCGAGAACTACCGCTTCGCCACGGCGCAACTGGCTCAGACCACGATGCGCTCGGAGATCGGAAAGATCGAGCTGGATCGCAGTTTCTCCGAGCGCGATGCGATTAACGACGCAATCGTGCGGTCCGTGGATGAAGCCTCCGATCCGTGGGGAATCAAGGTTACCCGCTACGAGATCAAGGATATTACCCCGTCGGAAACGGTTATGCTCTCGATGGAGCAGCAGGTGCGAGCGGAGCGGGAAAAGCGGGCGGAGATCCTCTCCAGTGAGGGGGTTCGGGAAGCGCGCATCAACTCTTCCAAGGGAGATCGGCAACAGTCGATTAACCTCTCCCAGGGTGAACGGCAGCGCCGCATCAATGAAGCTGAAGGCCGGGCTCGTGCCACCGAGATCGTCGCCGAGGCGACTGCCGGGGGCGTGGCGGAGGTGGCCGCCGCGATTCGCCTGCCGAAGGGCCGTACCGCCGTGGCTCTTCGCATCGGAGAGCAATTTATCAGCGGGTTAGGTGAGATTATTCGTGGCAGCAACACCTCGGTACTGCCTGCCGATCTTGCGCAGCTTCGGTCCGTCGTGGAGTCCCTGCGCGGAGCGGGCGTGAGCGGCGGAGGCGGGAGCCCTGGTGGCGGTGGGAGCCGTGGTGACGGTCAATCAGATCCCGGTACCACCACCGACAGACCCCAAGGAGGCGCATCGTGAATCCCTTTCTTCCGCTTCAGATCGTGTTGGGCGTTCTTGGTGTTGTCGTCCTGGTGGCCTTGGCTCGCAGTGTTCGCATCGTGCCGGCCCAGTCGGTTCTCGTGATTGAGCGCCTCGGAAAGTATGCCACCACGCTGCACGCGGGATTCCACCTGCTGATTCCGTTCATCGACCGGGTGGCGTACACCCACAGCCTCAAAGAACAGGCGGTAGACGTTCCCTCGCAGCCCTGTTTTACCTGGGACAACGTAAAGGTTGATGTAGACGGCGTGTTGTACTTTCGCGTAACCGATCCCAAGAAGGCCAGTTACGGCATCTCCAATTTCCACTACGCCACGATCCAGCTTGCCCAGACGACGATGCGCTCGGTCATCGGAAAGTTGGAATTGGACAAGACCTTCGAGGAACGCTCGGCGATCAACGCGGCGATCGTAAAGGAAGTGGATGCCGCCGGGGCGGAGTGGGGTGTCGACGTGACCCGCTATGAGATTCAGAACATTACCGTCCCCAGTGAGATCCTTCAGGCGATGGAGGCGCAGCTGCGGGCGGAACGGGAAAAACGAGCCCAGATCGCCCGCTCCCTGGGAGAGATGGAGAGTAAAATTAACTATTCGCAAGGGAAGATGGAAGAATCCGTGAACCGATCCGAGGGTGAGAAAGAGAAATGGATCAACGAGGCGGAAGGGCACGCCGCGGAGATCACCGCCCTTGCGTCGGCCACCGCCTCATCCCTGCGAAAATTGGCGGAGGCGTTGGAGGAGCAGCGGGCGCTGTTGGCACCGGCGGTAGAGA
>CAZNRF010000528.1:0-2221 GCA_964575075.1 uncultured Spirochaeta sp.
GTGCCCGACGGTTGCGGGGTGCGGGGGCCGGGCCGGTGCGGCTCGGTGCGATACAGCAGGTCCGTGACGGTGTCCTGAAAGAGGGTGAGGTTGGGCTCGGCCTCGAGCACTTGCTTGGCTTTGACTTGGTAGGCGAGCTTGTCCGCCTGCGCTCGCGGGGCCTGCACGGCGGGGCCGCGGCTGCGGTTGAGCACGCGAAATTGAATCATCGTTTCGTCGATGATGCGGCCCATTTGACCACCGAGGGCGTCTATTTCGCGCACCATGTTCCCCTTGGCGAGGCCGCCTACCGCGGGGTTGCAGCTCAGCTTGCCGATCGTATCCAGGTTCTGGGTGATCATCAGCACCCGATAGTCCATGCGGGCGATGGCGGCGGCCGCTTCGATCCCGGCATGCCCGCCGCCCACCACAATCGCATCAAAGTCGTAGCCCGTTGCGTCCATACCGGTACCTTAGCAAAATATGGGGGGTATATAGAAGCGTGTTGCACCACTGTTCTAAGTGTATTGCCCATAGTGATCTATCCTGAGAACGCCCGCTGTGCAGCAGCAACTCGTTTCGTCACCACCACTTCTCTGAGGTAGTGCAACAACATTGTGTATACAGCCCCTGCTGCCCCAGTCGCTCATCTCGGCCAGTGACCGAATTCGACAGCGGCGGGTGGTGGCTTTACAATGGAAAGACACACAAGGATGAACGATGAGCGATCACGTGAAAAACTCCCTCACCGCGGTGCTTATTGGGTCCGCCTTGCTGGCGGTGGGATGCCAGGACGATCCGCTTACATTTGACAATCCCGTGGACCCTCAGAATCCGGACAGTCCGTTTTACGAGCCGCTGGAGGCCACCTCCGGGGTGGGCGCTCACGACAACAGCTCCGGTGTAGCCGTTCAGGATGTGTCCTTCGGTTGGGATTCGGTGACCGCCGCGCAGGAGTATGAGTTTCAGCTGGCAACTGACTCAGCGTTTTCCGAGGCGGCGACGATCGAACAGGTGACGACCTCGTCTACAGAGGTGGGGCCACTCCCGCTGGCCACCGATCAGGGCTACCACTGGCGCGCGCGATTTCTTGCGTCGGTTCCCTTCGAGGAGGGCAGCCAAGCGGTGTGGGGGCCGTGGCACGAGTATGAGCTCGAGTTTGTGGTGCCGGAGGTACCGGAGCAGGAGAATACGCTCTCCGCGGTGGGTACCATTCAGGGCGTGCCGGTGGAGCTGGACGGATCGATTCCGTCACCGTCGATCGACTCCGGCCATGGCATCTGGTTGGACCTGGAATCCACCCATCCGGAATCCAGCGGCTCCCGGGTTAGCGTGGGATTTCGTCCGCGGGGTCTCTCACCGGGGCTCTACACGATGCCCGCGGCGGGGCCATCGGGAATCTGCGCGTACGTCGGAAGCGATCTCATTGAAGAGGTCGAAGGATACTACGCGAACCTGGTAGACGATGATAGCCGTATCCTCATCTCGGAGGTTGAACAGAGAGGAGGAGGCCAGACGCGCATCGCCGGAACGTTCGACCTGGACACCAACATCGACGACACCTTGAGCGGTGGGTTTAACGTGGTCGTCGAGGGATACACCTACGGCGACGGAAACGGCGGCAACCCCATCGAAGGGGGTGAGGTCACCAGCCGAACGATCGCGGTAGATGGGGACCCAGGAGACTGGAACGGCGTAGAATCGGTGATCGTGGAACAGACGGGAGACAGCCGCTACCCCGACCCATCCGGCGATATCACGCGGGTTTCCGTGGCTGCCGACGCCACCTACCTCTACTTTATGATGGACGTTGCCGGCGACGTTCCCCACACGGAAGGAGACTTCGAGTACCGGGTGTGGATCCAGGACGGCGACGCCAAGGGCGGCACCAATGCTATCGAGATTGGCGTTGACTACGATGGGGACACCGCCTCAGGCTACGCCTCCAGCCGGGAGACGGGCGAGTGGCAGCCGATTTCCGGCTTTCAGTTCGCTTGGGCGGCGGTGGGGAGCGTCATTGAGTTTCAGATTGACCGGGCGATGATTCACTTCCCCGATCCGATTTCCGTTCGCGGACATCTCCATCGGAACGCGCTTGAGGAAGACCCGGACCGTACGGGGTACTGGCGCTTCTCCTTGCCGTGAGGGGCTGGAATGAGCCGGTGATATTGACAACACCGCCCCCTCAGGTAGCGTCCCGTCAAGTGGTGTAGCTTCCCGTCTCCGGGTTTCTGTAGCTACG
>CAZNRF010000529.1:0-2218 GCA_964575075.1 uncultured Spirochaeta sp.
CCTTCGGTTCGATCTGAGCCTGCTCCAACGCTTCCCGGACCACCGGCAGGATCTGTTCCACGTGGGCTCGGGATGCCACCTCCGGTACGACCCCGTGGTACCGGGCATGAAGATCCGTTTGAGAGGCGATAATAAGTGAGTGGATAATGCGCCCGTCTTCCACCACGGCTGCGGAAGTCTCGTCACAGGAGCTTTCAATTCCCAGAATTAGCATCGTTCAGTGGCTCACGTTCCCGATTGATTAGATCGCTGAGCGGACGAAAACGGTAGCCCGCTTCAGCGAGGTCAGCATAGCGATCGATCAGCACCCGCGCAAGCTCCGGGGATGTGACATGACCGATCATGACCGCGTGGCCCTGCTCATCGGCGATCCTCAAGCTTTGGTCGAGTTGCGCGGAGATCGCCTCGGTGTCGCGAGCGTTGTCCAGAAATACATCACGCTCGATGGTGGGCACTCCCGCTGTGCGGGTGGCGTCGGCGGCGACGCTGAGATGGGTGGTGCGGCTGTCGAGAAAGAAGAGCCGATGTCGCTGAAGTGTGGCCGCAACGGCGTGCATCACCCGTGGATCGCCGGTTGCGAGACTTCCCATATGGTTGTTCACGCCGACGACTCCGGGCATGGTGGACAGATTACTGGTGAGGGTGCGTCTGATTTCGTGGTCCGAGTGGGTTACGAGAATCGCGCCGGGTCCGGGGTCATTGCCGCCGATCGCTTCCATCGGCTGATGAAGGATCGCCTCATGACCCAGGGCGAGAACCATCTGGGCAGATTCCCGCGAGACCGGGAGTCCCGGCAGAATTGCAACCGTGAAAACGCCTTGAAAGGGAACGAACTCCCGCAGATGATCGAGGTCGTGACCGGCATCATCAAGCACCAGGTATAAGGCGGGACCGTCAGGATCTACCGAAGTCCGTTCACCACGGACGTCAGTATCACCGGTTGCGTCGGAGGTCTCAGAGTCGGCGGGTGCCGGCCGGTTGACCTCGGGAATCGCCGAGGCCTCCAGGGGAGGCCCATCCCGGCGTACACCAAACACGGAGGGTCGCAGAAGCCACACCATTCCGGTGACCGTTGCTACCAGCAAAACGAGAAGAACGATACTTGCGCGCCACCCGTGCATACCCCTCCAGATGCGGTTAGTTTACCATCATCTGTCTCAGATGTTCGGCATCGCAGCGAAGCTTCTTAATTGCTCGCATCTCTATTTGCCGTACCGTCTCAGGAGAAATGCCCATCTCGTCGGATATTCTTTTCAGGGTGTACCGTTCGCCACCATCCAGTGCGTACCGATAGCGGATGACGTCTCGCTCCCGGTCTTTCAGCCGGTTCAGGCTATTCCACGTCTCCTGCCGGAGCGCATCTTGCATGACGATTCCGTCGGGTGTGTAGGTGTAGTCCTCCAGCAAGTCCATCATGGTGCTGTTGTCTTCGTTAATCTCACTGTCCAAAGAGACCGGTGAAATGGCAATGCGCATGATCTCGGCCACATCCTCCGTGCTGAGTCGCACTTCGGCGGCGATTTCGTCCGCCGAGGGTGGCCGCATGAGGCGCTGACTCAGATAGTTGTAGGCCCGCTGAATCCGCTTGAGCGCGTCTTCCTTGCGGTGAGGCAGTCTGATCGTCCGGCGCCGGTTGGCCAGGGAACGGGTGATCGCCTGCTTGATCCACCACGCCGCATAGGTGCTGAAGCGCACACCCTTCCGGTAATCGAACCGCCCGGCGGCTTTCAAAAGCCCCAGGTTTCCATCCTGAATGAGATCCAACAGCGATACGTCGGGACTGACATACGCTTTGGCGATTTTTACGACGAGCCGGAGGTTGCTCTCGATGAGCGTTCGCTGAGCCTCACTGTCCCCCTTTTGGATTCGGCGGGAGAGATCTTGCTCTTCTTCGGCCGTAAGGAGCCGAGTGAGCCGGATCTGCGAGTAATACGATTGAAGAGCATCAGACTGGGACTGGCTTGCAATTCGCTTGTGTGCCATACCTTCCTCCTGCGGTACAATATGCAAAAGCAATGCCAAGCGTCCCAATTTTAGAGAATGCAACGTAAATCTTTACAAGAAAAAGAAATAAAAATCCCGTCCTTTCGGACGGGATCGGTTTTTGTATGGAATACTATACACGTTCGGTGTGCGAGATTATAAAAAAGTGTACAGTAGGCGCCCGTTATGAACGCCTAATGGGAACATATCACGTGCCATACTGATTCACAATCAT
>CAZNRF010000530.1:0-2212 GCA_964575075.1 uncultured Spirochaeta sp.
GCGGCTCTTGTATCGGGTGTGGTGATTCCTCCGCTGTAAAGAGACTTGAACGCTCCACTGTCCGCCGCGTGTTCAATCGAACCACCGGTCCATCCAGAGGCTCATCTCTCGAATCTCCCGCATCTGAGTGGATCGAATGCTCGCGGCCGGCTCCTTCAGCTCCTGATGGTCGCTGTCGACGCGGGCGAGAAACTGCTGTGACATCATGACCGCCGGCGGGTCTGATTGGTCCGGGTGGGGTGCCTCATGCCGTTGCCTCCTCGAGTTCTTCTTTCTTGACCCTGAGCAATCGGGCGTTAATCGCCACGATTACCGTGGAGAGGGACATCAGAATCGCGCCCACCTCCGGCGAGAGAATGATACCTGCGCTGTAGAGGACGCCGGCGGCGAGGGGAATCGCCACGACGTTGTAGCCGGTGGCCCAGATCAGGTTCTGCACCATCTTGCGGTAGGTCGCCTGCCCAAACAGGATGAGTGCGGTGATGTCGATGGGATTCGAGTTGACCAAGACGATGTCCGCCGTGGCGGCGGCCACATCCGTACCGGAACCGACGGCGATACCGATCTGCGCCTGGGCGAGCGCGGGAGAGTCGTTTACGCCGTCGCCGGTCATCGCCACGTATTCACCCTTGGCTTGCAGCTCTTTGATGTTCTCTTGCTTCTCATCGGGGAGCACCTCGGCGAAGTAGCCGTCCATACCGAGCTCTTCAGCAACGGACTTGGCGGTTTCCGTGTTGTCACCGGTAAGCATCCAGCATTTAATGCCCCGCTTGTGGAGCGCGTGAATCGCGTTGTACGACTCCGGCCGGATCGCGTCGGAAAGCGCTATCGATCCCGCCAGGGTTCCATCGACGAGGAGAAAGACGCGGGTCACGCCGCCTGCGTAATCGGCCTCCTCCGGTTGCTGAATACCGTTTTCTTCCAGGTATCCGGGACTGACAACTTCGACCTTTTGGTCGGCAACGGTCCCGGTAACGCCCTTGCCTTTGACCGTCTGAAACTCATCGGCGGCGGGAATCTCGAGGTTCTCCGCGGAGGCCCGCTGCAGGATTCCCTTGCCGATAGGGTGTTCGGATTGGCCTTCCAGGGCCGCGGCAAGCGCCAGGATCTGCGCGCCGTCGTACTGTTCGTTGTGGGAATCCACGCTGGTGACCTCGAAGCTCCCCTTGGTGAGCGTCCCGGTCTTGTCGAAGACCACGGTGGTGATTTTGCGCGCGTTCTCAAAGGCGGTTCTGTTACGAATAAGCAGCCCGTTCTGCGCGGATTTCGACGTTGATACGGAGACCACCAGGGGGATCGCCAGCCCCAGCGCGTGGGGACAGGTGATGACCATGACCGTCGCCATGCGCGCGATGGAGAACTGTAGATCCCGGCCGGCTACCAACCACGCCGCCAGGGTTGCCACGCCGACGGTGATCGCAACAATGGTGAGCCAAAATGCCGCGCGGTCTGAAAGCGCCTGAGTCTTTGATTTGGCGGCTTGCGCCTCGCGGACCATGGTAATCACTTTTGAGAGGTAGGACTCTTCGCCGGTTCCTTCGACGCGGAGCTCGAGCGAACCGTCGCCGTTAATCGATCCACCGATCAGTTTGTCGTCGGTGGCCTTGTGGGCCGGCCTGGACTCACCGGTGAGCATCGATTCGTCGATATAGCTTTCTCCCTGTACAACCACACCGTCGGAGGGAATCTTTTCCCCCGGTTTGATTACCAGCACGTCTCCCTTCTGTACTTCCGATAACGACACGTCCTCAACGCCGTCGTCGCTTTTGCGGTGCGCTTCGTTCGGCATCAGTTGCGCCAGCTTCTCCAGGGCGGAGGAGGCGCTCAACACCGAGGCCATTTCGATCCAGTGGCCTGCGAGCATAATCGCGATCAGCGTGGCAAGCTCCCAGTAGAACGGAGCGCCCTCGAGCCCAAAGGTCACCGCTGCGCTGTACACGTACGCCACCGTTATGGCAAGACCGATGAGGGTCATCATTCCCGGCGTCTTGTCTTTCAGCTCGCCTACCAGCCCCGTGAGGAACGGCCGGCCGCCGTACACGAAAATCACCGAGGCCAGCGCAAAGACGACGATACCGTCGCCGGGAAATCCCAGGGTGAATCCGAAAAACTGCTGGATCAGCGGTGAGAGCGCCAGGATCGGGACCGTCAGGACGAGGGAACCATAGAAACGCTTCCTGAAGTCCCGAATCATCATCCGGTGATGCTCGGT
>CAZNRF010000531.1:0-2211 GCA_964575075.1 uncultured Spirochaeta sp.
CCGTTGCCTGACGAGGCTTGGTGGACGGAGTTCTACACCCCTATGGAACGCCGCATCGAAGAACTGCGTGAGACGTACGCGCATGATGCCGAGGCGTTGGCTATACTGGACGAACTCGCTCAGGAGCCCGAGCTGCACCGCCGCTATTCCGGGTACTACGCGTATGAGTTTTTCGTCGTGCGGGGCGGGAATGGTGGTCAAGGGTGAATCGGCGTATCGGTCCACCTGTTTGACAACACTTTGGAGACCGTTCGTGTGAACAAGTAGAGGCCGGCCTTGTGCTACTTCACCAAGGTATACAGTTCATCCTCGGGAAGCCGGACGCGGAACGCCTCTCCGGCCTCGGCATCGGCCTCACGCTCAGTCACGTAGCCGTTGCCGTCCAGCACCGCCGCTTCGCTCAGGCCGGCGCGTTTGATGGTCACGGCGGCGTCGATCAGCCGAACGTTCAGCGGATAGCCGCCGAGATCGGCGATGGTGTGCAGCCCGTTGTCTTCCTCGGTATTGAAACCGGAGGGACGGTCCTCGGTCGAGGCCTGCACTAGGATGCTCTCGGAGCCCGACAACGGCTCGCCGTCCAGCGATATCACCATGATTGAGCCGTACTCATTGCCGCTCTCTATAACGATATCGTCCAGCTCGATGCGCCCCGCTTCGGACAGGAAACCGGTGGCGCCCTGGGCCCGCGGCGTATTGATGGTCATGAGGCCCGCGCCGTAGTCCCAGCGCAGCTCGTCTGTCGTGCTGCGCACCGTCTCGTTCTCACGGTCAATATAAGGGCGCAGATCGGCTAGCAGGTTCTCGTCAGCCTCCCCCGCTCCCGCGCGGCGCGTCACACCACCCACATAAAACGCCAGCGGATCTATCCGGGACGGCGCACTTTCGCCCTCTTCAACGTTGCGGAGAAGATCGTCATAAAGCGGGTCCTCGATCCCGTCATCGGCTTGAATGGCCTGGCCCTCGAATGCGTAGAGGTCTTCAAGCTCAAGGGCTTCATGCACTACGGTCTCGCCCGTCTGCACGTCACCTCGCCGATATAGAAGCGCCGTGGCGGGGAACTGGCCCAGCACCGTGGTGTCGTTGATGCCCCAGACTTTCATCGCGCTGTCCCAGGGGTCGGTATCATGGGCAAAGAAGAGCCAGCCATCTATGCCGGCAAGCGAGGCATAGGCCGATACCAGCACGGGAAACTCGGCCCGAAAACGGTTCGGACGGTTCCAGTTGTTCTCCGTGATCATGTAGGGGAAGCCCGCATAGGTCTGACGCTGCAGCGAACCTACGCCTTCCGGCATGGTCAGCGCGCTTCTGTTACGGTACTGATCGCCAACCTCGACCCGGTAGAAGCGCGGATTATGTTCGTGCGGGGTACTGAAGTAGCTGTTGTGGGCGACAAGATCGGCCCCGGTGTAGGTATAGTGCTCCAGCGCGCCTAGAATTCGTTCGTCGGCCGTCTTCCAGTTGCCCGGAGCGATCGCCTGGTTCACGCCGGCATCTTCGCGGAGCATCCTGCTCATCCTTTCATACAGCCTTTTCTGCGCCTCGACCATAAAGCGGAGCTGGTCGCTCGCGCGCGGGCCGTTGCGCTGGCTGCGCGCCCAGTCCGCACCGGTCAGATGTCCGGCGCCATACAGACCAACCCGCCCCGCATCAAAATCGTCCGGCGTGTGGATGCCGGGGTGGGACTCATCGCCCCACGCATCACGCGCCGCTTCCAGCGAACCGTACTTCTCCGCCAGCCAGTCGCCGAAACTGCGCTCAACCAGCTCTCGCTCTGTTTCCACTAGATTATCGGGATCGAACGTATGGAACAGTAGGTTGCTCTCGTTCTGTATCTCCAGAAAGGCCACGGCGGGGTCCTCGGCCATCGGCAGGCCCGTGTAGGGATTGGGCGTCGTCATAAGCTCTTCCATGAACTCCAGGTAGTAATCCTGGAAATCGTCGCTGAAGAACAGCAGCGCCAGGGCCGTCTCACCGTCCTCAAACCCCGGGAATACCTCCGGGGGCAGGGTCACCGTCGTGTGGGTGTGCCAGAAAAGGTGGTTGATGTAAACATAGACACCCGCATCCTTCAGCGCCGCCACCATCGCGTGGTAGTTGTCCAGCCGCTCCTCGAAGGCCTCCCGGTCCCCTTGCATCCACTCCTCGAAAAACGCCGTACCACCGCTACGGACCAAGTTTACGCCGTATGCCGCCAGACGCTCGGCCCACCAC
>CAZNRF010000532.1:0-2176 GCA_964575075.1 uncultured Spirochaeta sp.
GTATTACCATCGCCCTGGACCTCGGAGTGCGCGGGCAGGTTGAGTATGGGGTGCGTTATACGTGGTAGATAGCTCCGAAGTCTGATCACTCCCCTGACGAAGGCGACATGCCGTGGTCTTCACCCTCATCGATCACGCGCTGAACGGCGAGGGCCGAGGCGGCGGATGGAGCGAAGGTATCCCAGGACTGAGATCGCCGGAGGCCGTCAATAAACGAGTGGTAGGTGGAGTAGACCTTTCTGAAGTGGAGCTGGTGAGCGGCAGAGGCGGATGGTCCGTGGCCGGATACGGTCATCGTGTTACTGTCGGCTCCGGTGTCCGCGACCAGGGTCTGATCACGCCCGGTGTAGCGCGCGCGGACCGTATTGATGTGACCCGGTGCGGCGTATGAGCCGCGAATCGTGGTGCGTAGCCCAGTGGCGTGCTCCGCTTCTATTAGGAACGTGTCGTTCATATCGCAGGAGAAACCCGAGCCCGCCGCGGCGTGCCGCGGAGCCTCCTTGGATGTCGAAACCTGGTATGAGGTGATCTTCCCACCAATACGGAGTGCAAGGTACACCAGGTGTGACCCGAGGTCTCGCAAGGCGCCGCCGCCGCCATGACTGGAGCTAATACGCCACAGCCAGCGCGGATTCTTCCACCACTCACCCCAGACGGTGGAGATGATCCAGCTCTGCAGGTACGAGAGTTCCAAATGCCGCGGCGCGCCGGCCATTCCATAGTCGGCACCGCATGCGAGTGCCAGGATGGCGGGATAGTTGAGCTTAGAGAAATTGACCATGATCGGGACACGGTGGCGCGCTTGCAACGCAACAACGGACTCCGCCTCCCCAAGCGTCATCATGAACGGTTTCTCCACAAATACCGGCGTATTGTGGCGGAGGGCGGAGGTAACGATATGGTGGTGCTCCGAATCAGCCACGGCGGCACACACCGCGTCCACCGGGCCGTTTCCCAGCAGCGTATCCAGATCAGAGGCGACCTGGGGAATTCCCATCTCCCGGGAAAAGGTTTCCGCCCGTCGGTGACACCGATCATAACACCCCACAAATTGCAGATCACGGAACGCCGAGAACCTACTTACATGATACCGCGCCATAGCCCCGGTACCGGCGATTACGAACCGAAGCGGCCGTCTGTGCTCCATACCATTCATCTATTGGTATTCTACACCCTCCGGGTTTATCGCGGTTGATGCCCGTATCTCTAAACTGGTATCGAGCCAATGATAGACGGGGCCCGTTGAATGACCCTCGACGATATCGAGGAGCGTGTGCATCCCTACGAATCCACTCTCTTCAATCGGGTTGGCCACCGTCGTGAGCGGCGGCGTCGCGTCAATGGCGGTATGGAGGTTGTCATATCCGATGACGCTTACCGTAGTCGGAACGGCAATATTCTGCGCCTTGCAGTAATCCAACGCACCGATCGCCGCGCGATCCGAGGCGGTCATAATGGTGGTGGGAGGGTGGGACTGCTCAAGTAACACCTCGGCGCCTCGACGTCCGCTGGTGCGGGAGAAATCACCCGGCACAATAGACGGTTGGATCCCAAACTCCCGGGCAAGCCGCTCGAACACCGTCAGTCGATCCTGGCCGTTCTTGAAGTGAGTGTCGCCGGTGATATACCCGATGCGGCGATGACCCAAGTTCCAGGCGTGGTGAAACGCCTGGCGCATTCCCGGCTCCGGCCGCGCGTCCACGCTGGACATGTGTTCGTGGTAGTTGTTTATGAGAACAAACGGAACATCGTGTTCAGTCAAATACTCATATCGCGAGTACTCCGCCGGACTAACGGTAAAGAGCAGACCATCTACCGACTTCTCCGCTACCAATCGCACCAACGATTCCGCGGTGGTATCCTGGTGATCGAGCACGATCGTGACGAAATAACCCCGCGCCTCACCGGCCACAACCGCGCCGTTAAGGACCGTTGGGAAGTAGGCTCGAGAGAACGGAGGAAACGAAGAGTACCGCGGCACTACCATGCCCACGGTACCGGTGCGGTTCCGGGCAAACATCGCAGCCTGCCGGTTGGGTGCATACCCCAACTCCCGAGCCGCCTGCTTCACGCGGGCTCGAACCTGGGGAGAGATCAATGGGGAATCGTTGAGCGCTCGCGAAACGGTCGATTCCGCCACCTCTGCCAGCTGGGCGACGTCCGCGCGCGTGGGCTT
>CAZNRF010000533.1:0-2173 GCA_964575075.1 uncultured Spirochaeta sp.
AGAAGGTACACGGGATGGGCAAGGCCATCGCTGGCAGTAAGTGATTCGATTGCGAAGATTGATACAATCTCGCTATCAGCCACCGGCATACGGTCGCTATCTGAGAGAGCCTCGTCGATCTGTTGCAAGTCATTGCCATCGAGGTGACGCGGTGCATTGATGATGAGCGCCCCTTCAGTAGAAAGCCTCACCCGATTCGACGGACCGATCAATCCTGCGTCCACCAGGCGGGAGAACACCCCCGATGGTCCCACCCAGGCAACTAACGTGCCCCGTGGAATTGAGAAGGAATCAACCATGGGTACGGAGACGCGAAGAGCTCCGCGATCGGGCATCCAGGCAGCCCGATTTCCTCCGGATTCCGGAGGCGGTAGAGATAACGGTGGCTCTAATTCCGAAACGGGGCGGTACTCGACACTCACCTCTGTCCGATCGCGTATATCGTCTTCCAGCGTACTAAACCACACGCGGCCCCGCTCGTTATCGACGATCCGGAGATAATCGATCTCGGGCCGACTGTCTAACAGGGTTCCTACCAGCTGGTTCTGCTCTTCAATATCCTGGCGACTCTGGTTGATGAGAAACACGTTAGTAATGGCAGGATTTGCGGCCAGCTCGCCGATTTCCTGTTGAATGGTCCGAGTGTAATCGTTGAGCACCTGTTGAGATTCATGAAGAAGCGACTGCGTGTTGGCGCGAACGCGTTGATTGTAAAATCGTGTGTCAATGACAGAGAAAAGCCCTGAATATGCAGCTACCGCAAAGCCGGTGAAGACTATCGTTGCTACGAGGAGACTGAGTAGGACTTTCTGCACCGTCTTCATTGATGACCGACCACTTTATTACGTAGACCTATTCTGCAATCTATTGTCGGTATCGACAAGTCAATCGTTAACGGTTCTACTCGCCGATAATCGTTACCGCCACACGACGCGCGCCTGCGTGGTTCCGGAACTCGCACAGATAGATCCCCTGCCAGGTACCGAACAGAAAGCGGCCGTTGCGGACGGGAATCGTGAGACTGCTGCCGGTAAGTGCCGTTTTTGCGTGCGCAGGCATGTCGTCGGGGCCCTCCATGGTGTGAACGTACTCGGGGCGTTTTTCGGGTACCAAAGAATCAAAAATTGTTGCGAAATCGGTTCTTACGTCGGGATCTGCGTTCTCATTGATTGTCAATCCCGCGCTGGTGTGCAAGATCATGATATGAGCAAGGCCTTGTTCCACTGACGCCAGTTCGGAGACGGCCGATTCTACTTCATCGGTTACGAGATGGAAGCCTCGGGATCGTGCGCGCAATGTGATTATTCTTTGGGCAAACACCACCTTCCTCCTCAGTCGGTCTACATAGTGGGCGGGCGGGCAACGTCAGAGGGGAAGCTATCAACGCCCCGTCGAACGATCTCTTTCACGATGTGGTCTACGATCTCTTCCGGCTTGTATCGCTCGGTATCGACGATCAGATCCGCGAAACTGTACGAGTCGATGTCAATACTGTAGAGCCGCAAATAACGGGCCCGGTCACGCCGATCACGTTCATCCGTGGCGGCGCGCACCTCGTCGAGGGTGCCTCCTTCGCGGTTTTGAATTCGCCGTGCTCGCGTCTCAGGTGAAGCTGTCAGGTATACCTTCACGTCTGCAGCGTGGAGCACCCAGATCGCTAAACGCGAGCCAAGGACACAGCTACCTTCCATGGCACGCTCGACCTGCTTGCGGTCGAGATAGCGATCCCAGGAGTCGTCGGATTCCGCCATGCGACACATCTGCTCAAAGGACACGCCTTGTTCATCGGCCATGGTATGAAACGTGTAGTTTATCAGGCGTACTCCCAGTCGATTTGCGAGAAGTCTGCTGACGGTTGTATTGCCACACCCGCTTTTTCCGGAGATGGCGATACGCAGTGCCTCCATCGTTATGTCACTCCCTTCCAGTCTACTCGATGTTACGAATCTGCTCGCGGATCGCCTCAACGGCATCCTTTGCTTCCACCACTGCGCCTTGTACTTCCGGTAGCACCGTCTTACTGCCGGTGGTGTTTATCTCTCGGTTCATCTCCTGACAGATGAAATCCAGTCGCTTCCCTACTCCGTTGTCCTGGTTCAGCAAATCCGCAAAGCTGTCAACGTGGCTTCTCAAGCGAACGACCTCCTCATTGGTGGCGTGTTTCACCATGAGC
>CAZNRF010000534.1:0-2164 GCA_964575075.1 uncultured Spirochaeta sp.
AATGAATCCCATGAACATGAGAGTCGAGAGCAGAAGAACCCGATCACTCGTCCTCTTGGTGAACTCGGTTACTGGTCGGACCGCATTCCATGTCTCAACGGCTTCGGATTCCATCTCCGTCGCCTTTAGGTTTTCGATCGCCTTGGTCAATGGTGCTCTGACGAACGTAGGCGCACTAAGGCCAATGCTGCAGAGCGCCAGCCATGACGCTACAACAAGAAGGACGCCTCCTGTTGTGATTACTCGTTTCATCATCATTCTCACCGAACGTTTGCCATGACGCGCGAGGAATGCGCAGAGCGAAGCGGCGCGCTATTTCTCGTCGCTGTCGATGGCTTTGTTCGATTTTATCTTCTCCAAATCATCGTCATAAATATCAACCGTGGTCCAACCCAGAAGGAAGTCCAGTAGTTCGCCTGGGTTGAAACCGGCACGAACACTGGGTCCTAGTCCCACGACAACCTCAATTTGAGAGTAATAATGCCAAGGCTGCCTCTTGTCCTTGAAATATTTGGAGCGATAATTGTTAGCTCTTGGTAACTTCAAGAAAGGAATGTAGTAGGGATAATTATGGTGCGTAACCTTGTGGCCTCTCTTATTTGTTGTTACTCGTTTACCAACAAAGGATGCCCAGAAGGCATCCATCTCAATAGTTTTATTTCGCCTGGAAAGAGGATAGGTCCGCTGGTTATGGCGAGTGCCGCAAAAACACACCACTTCTACATCCATTGAATAAGGTGCAACGTCGCAACCAAACGTGTAGAGCGCGCCGCCGCGCAAGCCAAAAAGATCCGCGTTGCCAAGTAACCCGCCACTCAATGGTCCTATCTGTGCCTTTGCTCCTGCACCAAGTCCAACAGTTGCTGTGAAAATATCCGCTGCATCACGTCCACGGTCTACGAAGTACCCACCCGTGTTTGCACAACCTGTGACCATGCTGGCAAGTCCAGTAATCGCTATCAGTTGTAATGCTTTCTTCATTTCTTGAATCGAACGTTTAAATCACTTTTCGCTGGCCGCCCCAGCGGTCGACGATAAAGTGGACTTTCTTGTTCGCTTCTATATTTCAAATGGGATTCCTTAACCTTGAGGGTCTTGCTTAGTCGCTTCGCCATGCTGTCTGAGTATGTGCGTTTACCTTTTTCATAATCACTGATCATATTTTGGCGCACCCCCACTTTCTCGGCAAGTTTAGCCTGAGTCAATCCCTGTTTCAAGCGAGCGCCGGCCAGCAAGTTTCCAACCCGATTCTTTTCCATCTCCTTCCAATAATCGGTACTCTCAATAGGTACTAATTTGTCATCGGGATCATCGACCAAAACATCGATGTCATACTTTTTCATGATCCATCCCAGCAATTCCTCTGTATTCTCGCCATGCATGGAAATTTCAATATGGGGCTTTTTCACGAGAGCCAACATAATACACCTCAATAAATATGTCTTTTTCTTTGATCCAATTGTCGCATAATCGTTTCCGTAATCGACATAGCCTTTACATACGAGCCGGATATTCAATGTATATCGCATATGATTCAAGTTCTTTCGTTCCCAAATTCAATTCTGTTACTCGATTACGACCACGACAACGACAACCGTTCGGCTTGCGCCTCACTGACAACAAGAGGGATACAATCGCCTGTCGCAACGGCGAGGGCACATGAACACCAAGGTCTTCCTGAATACTGCCGAATAACGCAATCGTGGCCTCCTCTTTCGATTTGCAGCAAACGAGTGTTCGTATTGTGCGCAATTCTCTTCGGACGACGATTACGGACGACGATTACGCGCAACGATTGAAGCGGGGACACACTTAAACGCCACCCCTTAAACGGATACACTTACTCGACCCGCTTCGTCCGATCCCGGCATTCCAACGTGCTGCTCTCAGGCCGATTTTTGGGATGCGGACATATATTGCAGCAGAGTAACGATTCTATCCTTCAATTCGCGACGGTGGACAACCATGTCGAGCAGTCCGTGCTTGAGCAGGAACTCCGAACGCTGAAAGCCGGGCGGCAGATCCTGCTGGGTGGTCTCCTTGATGACCCGCGGACCGGCAAAGCCGATCAGCGCGCGCGGCTCGGCCATGATCACATCTCCGAGCGAAGCGAAACTGGCCATCACCCCGGCCGTGGTCGGGAGGGTCAGAAGTGAAATATAGG